>NZ_KV840393.1:25794-43401 GCF_001839185.1 Staphylococcus sp. HMSC65H10
TGTTTTAATGTGTTTTGAATTTCCGGAAGGAAAGCTTTAAAACTTTTAAGTACTCTTCTTAAGCCTATATTCAAATTCGGTTCATCCAAACATCTCTTAATTTCCTCAGTTAATAACTTTGCTTTATTATGCTTAATCAACGCACGGATTGTATTGACTCTGACATACATATCTTTTAATTCTGGAACTTGATCCAGTATATAATTTACGATTGATTGCTCTGATTCTAACCCTTTGAATAATCTTTGATAATGATATTCTACACTGTTTAAACATTCTGAAGGTTTGAGAATAATCCTCCAAAAATGTTTGAGTTTATTATATAAGCGCGGTTGAGTATTTTTGAAGTGATTCATCCACTTAACACGACATTTGTTTAATTCACGGTTCAAGGCTTGAACGAGATGGAAACGATCTAGAATGATTTCTGCGTTTGGAAATAGCTGCTTGAATAAAGAAATATAAGGACTATACATATCCATCGTTACGGATTTAATGTTTTCTCGCACAGTTTTTTCGAACCTCATAAAGTAATCAAACAAAGCTTTTTGTCTTCGGTCAGGAAGAATATCTATAATTTCGTGCGTGTCACCGTCACAATATATAAAGCTCATTTTGCCTACGACATTTTTTACACTTTTAAATTCATCTACCATGATATGTTGAGGTAGTTTATTAAAAGGTCCTAGTTTTACACTTTCGGCTATTTTATTAATATAACGTATCACTGATGTAGCACTGACGTTATTATCTAATCCGATACTTTTACATGATCTATTTTCTCCGCTTTGATAAAGGAGATGAAGTATTAAGTTATTACAGAAGTTATAATGCTTTTTGACAAAAGAAGTTTTTGATACAAATGAACGACGACATCCACGACAAAAGAATCTTTGCTTTTTTAATTCTAAATAACTAGGTGTTCCTTGTGTTTTTAATAATTTGATCATTGTTTTGCGTTTACCGTTTTTAACGATTAAGTTATTTTGATTAACTGCTCCGCAGTTTTCACAACAGTCAGGCGTATATGTAAGTGTTCCTTTAAAAATTAGTGTCCTTACTAAGTTTATATATATTACATCTGGCTCTTCTTCAAAAACAATGTTTTCCCCTTTATAATCAATGACTTTTGCTATACAATTGGACATAAGCGCAATACCTCTTTCTTTTTGTGTGGTAACTTAATGATAGGGGGTTGCGCCCTTTTTATGCAAAAAAATTCGATTGAGAAATAACCGTTAGGTTATCTCATCAACCGAATTTATTATAGAGCCATAAATATATATACGTTGATTAGTATTTTGGTTAAAACACAAATAACGGGCAGAACCATTTAAGATTCTGCCCGTTATTTCTATTTGTTGATTGATAATTATTTATCTTTATTGAATTTATCTTTTAATTTGCCAGCTGCATCTTTTGCTTTGTCTGCAGCATCATTGATTTTTTCATCAACTTTACCTGAAGCTTTATCTGCTTTACCTTCATTTTCTAATTTTTTATTATCAGTAGCATTACCTACTGTTTCTTTAACGTTGCCTTTTGCTTGTTCTAATTTGTCTTCACCTTTATTTGCCATAATCGATTCCTCCAATTATTTCAAATCTAGTTATATTATATGAATACCACATGTGAATTTGAATAAACATATCCATATTACGCATTAAAAAATGCAGTCCAACAACCAGTAGTTGAACTGCAATACTTATTAAATATAGAACATGTAATTATCGCGTTTATCAGTATCGTTAAAGTCTGCTAAATATTTTAACGTTGTGCCATCTAATACTTCTCTGACTGCGTCTCTCATGCGCAACCAAAGTTCTTGTTGTGCTGGCGGCTCTGAATCTATACTTTCAACGAATGAAATCGGACCTTCAAGCAGGCGAATAATATCTCCGGCTTTAATTTCATCAGCTGGGACACGGAGTTGGTATCCACCTTTAGCACCGCGTACACTACGAATCAATCCGGCATTTCTTAAAGGTCCTACTAATTGTTCTAGGTATAGATCACTTAATTTATTTTCTTCTGCAATAGTTTTTAACGATACGCAACCTTGACCTTCCCTCTTAGCAAGAGAAATCATTAAGGTTAAGCCATATCTCCCTTTTGTTGAAATTTTCATTTTATTACCTCGCTTAATCCGATTTTATTTTATTCAATTCTAGCATTTTTTACGTTAATATAGTAATAGAAAGGTGTGACTCTATCTTGACTAACGAACCTTTAGCATCTAGAATGCGTCCGCAAAACCTAGATGAAATCATATCACAACAACACTTAGTTGGTCCAAAAGGTATCATTAGAAGAATGGTTGAATCCAAACGACTGACTTCAATGATTTTTTATGGACCTCCTGGTATTGGAAAAACCAGTATTGCGAAAGCCATCGCAGGTTCTACACAGTTTAAGTTCAGACAATTAAACGCTGTGACAAATACCAAAAAAGACATGCAAATGGTGGTTGAAGAAGCGAAAATGTCTGGTCAAGTCATTTTACTGCTTGATGAAATCCATCGTTTAGATAAAGCTAAACAAGATTTCCTGTTACCTCACTTAGAGAACGGAAAAATAGTACTTATTGGTGCGACAACGTCCAATCCGTACCATGCGATTAATCCTGCTATTCGTTCACGAGCACAGATATTTGAACTCTATCCTCTGACAGAAGAAGATGTTGCTGTAGCATTAGAACGCGCTTTAGCTGATGAAGAACGCGGTCTTGCTTCCTATCATGCAACAGTTGATCATGATGCAATGCAATACTTCTCCACTCAAAGTCACGGTGATGTGCGCAGTGCTTTAAACGCCTTAGAACTATCAGTACTAAGTGCTAAACCTGATGAGAATGACAAAATTCACGTTTCTTTAGAAGATGCCAAAGATTGTATGCAAAAAGGCAGCTTTGTCAGTGATAAAGATGGTGACATGCACTATGATGTCATGAGTGCTTTCCAAAAATCAATTCGAGGCAGTGATACTGATGCCGCATTACATTATCTTGCACGACTGATTGAAGCAGGAGATCTCCCAACCATCGCGAGAAGATTACTAGTGATCAGCTATGAAGATATCGGTTTAGCATCCCCTGGTGCCGGGCAACGTACACTCGCTGCCATTGAATCTGCAGAACGTTTAGGATTTCCAGAAGCACGCATTCCGCTCAGTCAAGCAGTTATTGAATTATGCTTATCACCTAAATCAAATTCAGGTATCAAAGCCATTGACGCTGCTTTATCTGATATTAGAAAAGGTCATGTCGGCCAAGTGCCTAATCATCTTAAAGATGGTCATTATAAAGGCGCTAAAGAATTAGGTCATGCAATTGGTTATCAATATCCGCATGATTCTGAGAATGGCTTTATACCACAGCAATATCTGCCGGATAAACTTAAAAACAGACATTATTACCATCCTAAAACAACATCTAAAACCGAACAGCAACTTAAACAAATCTATGACAATATTACTAAGCAGCAAAACAAGCGTTAATTAAGGTTGATAGAAGAATCGTAGTCAGTCTACGATTCTACATCAGCCTTTTTATTTTTGGTTTTTATCTTTAATTCTAGTCACAGGTATATCTTTTAAGACATCGTTGATGACATAACTTGCACAAATTAAGCCTACTACACTTGGCACAAATGCATTTGAAGATGGTGGCATTTGACCTTTACGCGTTGCCGCATTTTTATCGCCGACTGTTTCTTTAACATCTTCTCTGATGACGATTGGACTTTCATCTGAAAAAACAACTGGAATCCCTTTTTTAATACCTTCTTTTTTCAATTTTTGTCTAATTATTTTTGCGATAGGATCTGTATTCGTTTTAGAAATATCGGCAATTTGGAAACGTGTTGGATCTGTTTTATTTGCAGCACCCATACTAGAAATGATTTTAATGCCGCGTTTCAAACATTCTTTCATCAAATGCACTTTATAAATAATTGTGTCGCTCGCATCAATAATGTAATCAATATCATAATCATTGAACAGTTGTTCATACGTTTCTTCGGTATAGAACATATGTAAAGAAGTTACTTTACAATCTGGATTGATTAATTTAATACGTTCTTCCATCAATGTCACTTTACTTTGACCGATAGTCGTTGTAAGTGCGTGTAATTGACGGTTCACATTAGTAATGTCCACATCATCTTTATCAATTAAAATGATATGACCGATATTTGTTCTAGCTAAAGCTTCTGCTGCAAAAGACCCAACGCCCCCAACGCCAAGTACTGCAACTGTTTGTTGTTTTAATAAATCAAGTCCCTCTTTACCGTATGCCAATTCATTACGTGAAAATTGATGTTTCATCAAATCTATACTCCTTTAATCTAACTTTACTACCATATACCATTATAACAAATTTAGATAATATTATTTCGTGAAAAAAGCCAAACTTTGAAAAGAAAATAAAAAAAATACGCAGGACCGAAGTCCTACGTACGATAGAATCCGTTGTACCGTAGTTATTAGAGCTTGATCATTTTGGCCTGCTAATTACAGGTGGGTGCCCTGTTTCTTGTTTTGCAAGTCCTCCTTAAGAGGCGTGTGCGCTGCAAGAAAACCTATTGGGCTCCCTGATCAAAGAGTGTTAGGTCAAAATACATACAGCAAACTACGAGTATTTCAGACGACTATCTTATACTTAGATATTACCACATAAAATGGTAATTGCAAATACAAACACTCTCAAAGTGTAATTTTTCTATTAATGACGAATACGCAATGCTAATTCTTCTAATTGTTTATTAGAAACTTCACTTGGTGCTTGTGTCATTAATGATACAGCTGACGCAGTTTTAGGGAATGCGATTGTATCACGTAAGTTTGTACGTCCTGTTAATAACATGACGAAGCGGTCAAGACCTAATGCGATACCGCCATGTGGTGGTGCACCATATTTGAATGCATCAAGTAAGAAGCCGAATTGATCTTGTGCTTCTTCTTTTGTAAAGCCTAAGACTTCAAACATTTTTTCTTGAATATCACCATTGTGGATTCTGATTGAACCGCCGCCTAATTCATAACCGTTTAATACGATATCGTACGCTTTCGCTTGTGCTTTTTCTGGTTCAGAATCTAATTTGTCTAAATCTTCATCTTTAGGTGATGTGAAAGGATGGTGCGCTGCTACATAGCGTTTTTCATCTTCATCATATTCAAGTAACGGCCAATCTGTTACCCATAAGAAGTTTAATTTATCTTCATCAATTAAGCCTAACTCATGCGCTAATTTTACACGTAATGCACCTAAACTTTGTGCGACAACACTTGGTTTATCTGCAACAAATAATACTAAATCTCCTGCTTCTGCATCTGTTAAAGATTTTAATGTTTCAACATTTTCATCTTCAAAGAATCTTGCGATTGGTCCGCTTAAGCCATCTTCAACAACTTTGACCCAAGCTAATCCTTTTGCGCCATAGATATTCACAAACTCAGTTAATTTATCAATATCTTTACGTGTATATTTGTCTGAAGCACCTTTCGCAACTAATGCTTTTACTTCTCCGCCTTTTTCTACTGTATCTTTAAAGACTTTGAAGTCCATTGTTTCTCCTAGTTTTGAAACATCCAATAACTCCATGTCAAAACGTGTATCTGGTTTATCAGAACCATAACGTGACATAGCTTCTGCGTATGTCATACGTGGGAATTGTTCAGTCAATTCAACACCTTTAACATCTTTTACAACACTTTTCAGCATGTCTTCACCAAGTTCCATAACATCTTCTTGGTCTACGAAACTCATTTCAATATCGACTTGCGTGAATTCAGGTTGTCTGTCTGCACGTAAGTCTTCGTCACGGAAACATTTTACGATTTGGTAATATTTATCGAAGCCGCTGATCATCAATAATTGTTTGAACAATTGTGGTGATTGCGGTAGCGCATAGAATTTACCTTCATGCACACGAGATGGTACTAAATAGTCACGTGCACCTTCTGGTGTTGATTTAGTTAAGAAAGGTGTTTCGATATCTAAGAAACCTTCTTTATCTAAATATTCATGAATTGCGCGTGTAATGTGGTGACGCATTTTAATTGTTTGCGCAAGTTCTTGTCTTCTTAAATCTAAATAACGATATTTTAAACGGATATTTTCATCCACTTGTTGTGAATCATCATTTATTGAAAATGGCGGAGTTTGTGCTTTGTTGATGATATTGATTTTATCAACTTGTACTTCAACATTACCTGTTTTAATTTTAGGGTTTACAGTTTCAGGATCACGTTTTGTTACTGTACCTTCAACTTCAATCACGTATTCAGAACGGATAGATTCCGCAACTTCTAATGCCTCTTTAGAAAAGTCTGGGTTGAAGACGATTTGTACATAGCCTTCACGGTCACGTAAATCAACAAAGATTAATCCACCTAAGTCACGACGATTGTGTACCCATCCTTTTAAAGTGACGTGTTGTCCTAAAAGGTCTTCCGTTACAAGACCACAATAAGTTGTTCTTTTACTCATAATTACTCTCTCCTCTTATTTCGCTTTCTTCTCTTCAAAATATGAAACTAAATCCGTGAGTTGAATCGCTTCTGATTCTCCGCTCTCCATATGTTTGATATTGATATTTCCATCTTCAAGTTCTTGGTCGCCGATTACAATCGTATATTCAGCTCCTACACGGTTCGCTTGCTTCATTTGACCTTTAATTTTACGTTTCAAGTAATCTTTATCTGCTTTAATACCGTGATGGCGTAAATCATTTAATAATTTAACTGCGTAACGGTCCGCTTTTTCACCCATCGTTACAATAAATAAATCTAAATGATCTTCATCTTCGATTTCGATACCTTCTTCTTCTAACGCAAGTAGTAAACGTTCAATACTTAATGCGAAACCAATACCTGTTTGTTTTGGTCCATCTAGTAATTCTAATAAACCATTGTAACGTCCGCCGCCGCATAGTGTTGTGATGGCACCATCATAATCTGGACTGTCAATCATTAATTCAAAAGCAGTGTGTGTATAATAATCCAGACCACGAACTAAGTTTGGATCTTCCACATAAGGAATACCTAATTCATCTAAATAACTTTTAACTTGTTTAAAATAAGCTTTTGATTCTTCGTTTAAATATTCTGTGATGCGTGGTATAGTTTTAACCGCTTCTTTATCTCTATCCACTTTACAATCCAAAATACGCATTGGATTCGTATACAAGCGAGATTGGCAGTCACTACAGAACGTATCAATGACAGGTTCAAAGTGCTTAATTAACGCTTCGTTATATTCCTTACGAGAATCAAAGTCACCCACACTATTAATCACAAGTTTCAAGTGTTTTAAGCCGAATGATTCATAGATATGCATTACCATTGCTAAAACTTCAGCATCAATACTTGGATCTTCGGCACCGATTGCTTCTACACCGAATTGATTAAATTGACGATAACGCCCTTTTTGTTTACGTTCATATCTGAACATCGGACCATTATAGTAAAGTTTAATCGGTTGGTTCGGATCACCTTGCATTTTATTTTCAATGTATGAACGAACTACTGCTGCAGTACCTTCAGGTCTTAATGTAATACTGCGATCACCTTTATCTTTGAATGTATACATTTCTTTTTGTACAACATCTGTTGAATCGCCAACACCTCTTGCGAATAAGTCAGTACTTTCAAAAATAGGTGTACGAATTTCTTTATAATTATACAGTTCCATTAATTCATCTAATTTTGTTTCAATATATCTCCATTTTCTGCTTTGATCAGGCAGAATATCTTGTGTACCACGTGGGATTTTAATCATATCGTCACTTCCTTTTAGAAATAAAAAAGCCCCTTGTATGATATCACTATCACACAAGGGACGAATTTTCCGTGTTGCCACCCTAATTGAACTGTATAGCACAGTTCCACTTTAAACATTTAACGTATGTTGTACGGAAGATAAACAGAAACTATTTACCTTCACCTCTTCTTGTGTTCAATAATGACAAAATTACTCTGAATAATCTTTCAGCCTAGGATTATTTCTCTTGTATCATTTCGTAATGTCTATTCAAGAATCGTAACGGTTTTAATTATTTTATTCAGATACTATCATAACGATTTTAAGCATTGATTGCAACTATTTAAGCTGAAAAATACATACGTAAACCATCAACAATAGACTGTTCTAATATTTGGCGATGCAATTTATCTCGTATCATCATCTCATCTGTTGGATTACTGATATATCCTAGCTCAATTAACACAGCTGGTATTTTAGATTGACGCAATACTTGATAATTTTCCTGTCTTGCACCTTTTGGTGACAGCAAACCTTTTTTCTGTATACTCATACTTAAAACTTGTGCTAAATCTTCTTGTTTTTTCTTGTACCAATATACTGTTGCGCCATTTGCTTCAGGAGACTCCAAAGCGTCATTATGTAAGCTGATAAACGCATCACCTTTAAGATTTCTATCTTTCAGTTTGACGTAATTATCATTGTCACGCGTCATTTTAACAGTTGCGCCTTCTTGCTCAAGTTTCTTTTTTAACTCCAATCCAGTTTTTAAAGTATAAACTTTTTCTAAAGATTTATACTTAGTGCCACTGGCTGCTCCCTGGTCACCACCGCCATGACCAGGATCCAGTACAATCACTTTGCCTTTTAACGGCTTAGCATTCGGATCATTATCTGGCGGAATATCTAAATCCGTATGCCATCCAGCCACCCATCCTTTTTGCTTGCCATTACTCGTTTCAACATAAACCCATTTACCTTTTTTATCAAGTTTATGGAATGTTTCACCTTTTTCGGCAGGAAAAATCTCAGGATAGACGGCGTTAGGACCCGTTCTTAATTCTGCATCTTCTTTCATTGTTACACTATCATCATGTTTATCTTGATAATTGGCAACGAGAATTATCGTAAATACAACAATAATAATTAAGAGTGCAGCAATGAGTACGGGAATCGGTTTAAGTCTATGCTTTTTAAACCACCGTTCTATTCGGTTCATATCACTTTGCCGTCCTGACTTTCATAAATAATAGTCACAGGACCGTCATTTGCGATATCCACTAACATATCAGTACCGAATTCACCTGTCTTAACTTCTAAGTCATAAGTACGTAATGCATCGTTCAACGCTTCATATAAGCGATTTGCTTCATCTGGAGATTTAGAATTCGAAAAGCCAGGTCTATTGCCTTTTTTAACATCAGCATATAACGTGAATTGAGATATAGATAATATCTCACCCCCGATTTGCTGAACATTCAAATTCATTTTTCCTTCTTCATCTTCAAAGATTCTTGCATTGGCTATCTTTTTTGCCACTGCTTGCACATCTGCTTCAGTCGAATCTTTACCGACACCAACTAACAAACATAAACCTTTTCCAATTTGATTATTTAACGTTTCATTTGTTACAGATGCTTGTTTGACACGTTGTACTACTACTCTCATATATATACACCTCAGTTAGTTCCAAACTCTTGTTACTGTATAGACGTCTCCTAGTTGTTTAATACGTTCTACGACTTTAAATACTTCGTTGACGTTTTTAACCATCACACTTAAATTAATAATAGCATTTTTTTCAACATCAGATTTACCTGATACTTTAACTAAATTACTGTCAGTTGCGTTAACCGCTTGCAGTACTTCATTAAGTAATCCGTTGCGGTCATAGGCAGTGACTTCTAAATCAACTTGATAACGTTGTGTAGAGTCTTTAGATTTCACCCACTCTACGCTGATCAAACGTTCTTTTTCATTTCGGATATTCGGACAATCTGTACGGTGTACTTTAATACCATGGCCTTTAGTAATATAACCTACAATATCGTCACCTGGAATCGGATTACAGCATTTAGATAATTTGATCAATACGTTTTCAATACCTTCAACATAAACACCGCTGTCTGTGGTGATATTGTCTTTAATCGGTACAGATTTTGTGACTTCTTGCGCTTCATTCAATGCACGTTGCTTGTCAAGAATACGTTGTTTTTCCGTTAACTTGTTAACGATTTGTGATGATGTCACACCGCCAAAACCTACTGCCGCAAATAAATCATCTTCATTTGAGAAATTATATTTTTGATTGACGATATCTATATTCGCTTCTGTCAACACTTCATCAACTTTAAAGCCTTGTTCCTTAATTTCCGCTTCTACCATAAACTTACCTTTTTCAATGTTTGAAGAACGGTCTTGTTTTTTGAAGAAGCTTTTAATTTTGCTTTTTGCACTGGAAGAACGAACAATTTTCAACCAGTCTCTGCTTGGTCCATAGGAATGTTTGCTTGTTCGTATTTCAACAATATCTCCAGTTTGCAATACGTAATCAATCGGTTCGATTTTACCATTGACCTTTGCACCGATCATTTTGTTGCCGACTTCACTGTGTACGGCATAGGCGAAGTCAATCGGAACTGCACCATAAGGTAATTCAATCACATCACTTTGTGGTGTGAAGGCATATACTTTATCACTTTGTAAATCGAACTTCAATGATTCCATAAATTCTTGTGCATCATTCGCTGTTTTATCCGCTTCTGCCAAGTCTTTCAACCATGATAGTTTCTTAGCATAACTTGAATTATCATCAGTGACTTTCTTGCCTTCTTTATAAGCCCAATGCGCCGCAACCCCGTGTTCAGCAATTTCATGCATTTCATGTGTTCTGATTTGAATTTCTAAAGGATCGCCATTAGGACCTACAACAGTGGTATGCAACGATTGATACATGTTTTGTTTAGGCATCGCAATATAGTCTTTGAATCTGCCAGGCATCGGTTTCCATAAAGTATGTACTAAACCTAATACCGCATAACAATCTTTAATTGAATCAACAATAATACGCACTGCTAATAAATCAAAGATTTGATCGAATTGTTTCTTTTGTTTCATCATTTTACGATAGATACTGTAAATATGTTTAGGACGGCCGTTAATCTCACCTGAAATATGCATTTTATCCATTTCAGCACGTATATTGTCTATCGCGTTTGCAATATAAGCTTCACGCTCACTACGTTTTTTCTTCATGAGATTGACGATACGGAAGTACTGTACACCATCGATATAACGAAGTGCTATATCTTCAAGTTCCCATTTGATTGTATTAATCCCTAAACGGTGTGCAAGCGGTGCGTAAATCTCTAATGTTTCTTTAGAAATTCTGATTTGTTTTTCTCTCGGCATCGCTTTCAAAGTACGCATATTATGCAATCTATCTGCTAATTTAACTAAGATAACACGTACATCTTTGGCAATCGCAATAAATAACTTTCTATGGTTCTCAGCTTGTTGTTCTTCTTTAGAACGATATTTGACTTTCTTTAATTTCGTAACCCCTTCAACAATCATGGCTACTTCATCGTTAAACATCGCTTTTACGTCATCAAATGTGTAAGGAGTATCCTCAATTACATCATGTAAGAAGCCTGCAACAATAGTCGGTCCGTCAAGATGCATCTCAGTTAAAATACCAGCTACTTGAATCGGGTGCATAATATAAGGCAAACCATTTTTTCTGAATTGGCCTTGATGCGCTTCATATGCGATATGATAGCTTTTCAAGACATGTTCATACTCCTCTTTGGATAAGTAGGATTTTGCTTTATATAAGACTTCATCTGCGCTGTATGGATATTCATTATTCACATTAGACACCCCCACATCTTCTTTTTAAGTACATTTTATTTTATAAACTGCTTGTCAGTTTGTTTGAATATTTCGTATTTCGACAATAGTTATATAGGTTACCAGCCTATTTTCAACTCGTTCCTTTTATCACAACTTACATTTATATTAAATAATATATCTATTCTACTATACATTGACAGATAATTGAACCACTATACTTCGACGTATTGTGTGAACTTTCGCAATTATCTTGTCAGTGTCGTTTACAAGCTTACCTTGTAGAATTAACTTTTATTTTAAAAACAAAAAACAAATTTTGCAAATAAATAAATGTATCGCTTACCCTTCACTAGTAAGCGATACATTATTTTACTCATCATATGAAATTAAGCTTAATACTTCGTAGTCTTTAATCTTTTCATAACCATGTAAATATTTTAATTCGATGATAAAGGCAATACCAGCTACAATACCTCCTAGTTCTTCAACGAGTTTGATTGTAGCTTCAATCGTGCCGCCTGTCGCTAGCAAATCATCAGTAATTAAGACGCGTTGTCCTGGTTTAATAGCATCCTTATGCATAGTTAAAACGTTAGTACCATATTCCAAGTTGTACTCATATTTGATGACTTCTCTAGGAAGTTTGCCTTCTTTACGTACTGGTGCAAACCCAATTCCCATTGAATACGCTACAGGACAACCGATGATAAAGCCACGTGCTTCAGGACCTACAACGATATCTACTTCTTTTTCTCTAGCAAATTCAACGATTTGATCTGTCGCATAACCATAAGCTTCCCCATTATCCATAATCGTTGTGATATCTTTGAAATTGACGCCTTCTTTAGGCCAATCTTGTACTTCTGAAACATATTGTTTTAAATCCATTTATTTATTTCCTCCTAATTACTTAGCTAGCTGTTCTTTAATCCAAAGTTTCACCTTTGAAAAGTCATCATATAACAAGAATTTCTCAACATCTATCCGTTTAAGTCTTGCTTGATAAAGCTTACTAGAAGTAATGTCCTTTTTATCTACATTTTTATTCACTTTAATTATACCATGATTATTCTCAATAAAATCTAATTCATTAAAGACTTTGAGCATAAATATCAATAAAGGCGGTTTGATTTTTAAATAGTTGCATAACTGCATTCCATCTTGTTCTAAGTTGATTTCATCTTTCATAAATAAGGCTTTATAGCATGCCTTAAAATGGTTCATTTGCGGCATGCCGTCAAAATAAATAGAGTGTCGATGGTTCAACTCTAAAATAATTTGACTGGCTTGAATTGACTTTAGCGTTTGTGCCATGGTTTCTAAATCCAATGGTAACTCTTTAAAGATATATCTGTCATAAACTTGTTCAATTATATCTCCATAGAAATATTGATGTTCATGTGCTTTTTCAGCCTGTGCATTGATAATTTCTGCAGTCGATGCATTATCATGCATCTCATGTTGACGTGCTTTGCCTCTGAAGTCTAAAATTTGCAGCTGTTCTGAAGCCATATCTTGTACCATGAATTGAGGTGATTGATTACCATTCCATTCATTTATTTGTAAAGTCCCGATTAAATTTAAGGGCTCGTTCGGTTCTAGTTGGTGTGCATATGCACCATTTTGCCAATAAAGGGCTTGTAACTTAGAATCACCTAGCGTCATTTTTAAATGTTTGCCTTCTTGACCAATCCCTTTAGATTGTTTGACTTGAATCCCATCTAATTCAAACACAGGACTAGTAAAGTCTGTACCGAATGGTCGTAACTTTTCAATATCTGAAATATTTTTAACCGTAATATCAGATTCGCTTAATACTAAATCTACTTTTTTCCTAGGTGTTAAATCTTCGTGTTTTGCGAGTTCTGCCATATGAGCATTTAACGCTGTTTTAAGCTTTTCTATATTTTCAATTGGTAAAGTCATTCCCGCTGCCATATGATGCCCACCGAATTTTGAAATCAATGGTCTTTCTTTATCTAGCATCTCATACATTGAAACTTGTTCAATACTGCGTGCAGAACCTTTCGCAAAATCTTGTGCAGTATCAATGTTTAGAATGATCGTCGGCAAGCCATATGTTTCAACAATTCGTGAGGCAACGATGCCAAGAACACCTTCATGCCAATTTTCTTGGGCAAGGATTAAGAAGCGGTTTCCAGCTTCTACTTCCGCTTGTGCCATTTCAAGTGCTTCGTCTGCAATCTCTTGAACAATATCTTTTCGTTCTTGATTAAAATGTTCAACTTGCTCAGCTAAGAATTCCGCTTCTTCCGCACTTTCACACATTAACAATTCCGCTGCTAAACTTGCATCATCTAGACGGCCTACTGCATTCAAACGCGGTCCTATTATAAAACCAATCGTTTCTTCGTTTATCGCGTCGTTATACCCTGCTTGACTTAGCAGCGCTTCGATGGCAACTGATGGATGATTGTTCATCACTTTTATACCTTGTTGTACAATAGCTCGGTTTTCATTTGTTAATGAGACCAAATCAGCAACTGTACCTATGGCTGCCAAAGCTGTAAATTCAGGTGCAGGATGATCAAGTAATGCTTGAGCAATTTTTAATGCGACCCCTGCACCGCTTAAGTATTTAAATGGATAGTCAAAATCTGGATGCATCGGATGCACAATCGCATAAGCTTCCGGTAACGTTTCACCAATTTCATGGTGATCTGTAATTATCACATCTATGTCTAATTCTTTAGCCACTAGCATTTCATGATGACCTTGGATACCGTTATCAACTGTAATAATCAAATCGATACCTTCATCCGCCGCGTTTCTAAAGGCTGCTTCATTTGGTCCATATCCTTCAGTAAATCGATTTGGAATATACCATCCGACTTCTGCACCAAGTTCTCTTAATGCACTGACTAATATAGATGTAGATGTTACCCCATCAGCATCATAATCTCCATAAACTAAAATACGTTCTTTTTTATCAAGTGCTTGATTGATACGTTCAATAGTTTTCTTCATATCACTTAACGCATAAGGGTCATGCTGAATTTGAGATGGTTCTAGTAATTGTTTGATTTCAGAAGACGCTATTACACCTTTGCTTTGTAATATTTTTTGTACGATAGGTGTAAGCTTTAATGCTTTAGCGTCATCTGATGTGATTTCTGATGTATTCGATTGTAAATCCCATTTATACTTAGCTTTAATCATATAACGACTTCCCTCTTTTCCACATGTCATTATACAGAAGAACTCATAAAATAAAAAGCAACTTCTACCAAACATAGCGTTTTACCTCATAAAAAAACTCCCAGACTAAAAAGTCCAGGAGTTAATACTCTCGTTCTATTAAACCAGAATTTTATCTTCGTTTTTACGTTTTTCTCGATAAACGACAAGTTTATGATTTGGTGCTTTTTTAAGTTGTTGTTTTTTCATCATGCCCCATAAAGGTACAGCGATGAACACAGATGAGAATACACCAGAAACTAAACCAATTAATAATGCAAGTGCAAAGTTGAAGATACTTGATGCACCGAAGATTAATAATGCGACTACAACAATCACAACTGTTAATACAGTGTTGATTGAACGTGTCAGTGTTTGTCTGATTGAACGGTTTACAATTTTGTCAATCTGTTCTGGTTTAGTAATCACCCTGATCTTATGCAAGTTCTCACGTACACGGTCAAACGTAACGATTGTATCGTTAATAGAGTAACCGATAATTGTTAGAACCGCTGCGATAAATGTTACATCTACTTCAATTCTGAACAAGCTGAATACCGCTACAATCATAAAGGCATCATGCAGTAATGCGATGATAGATGATAAGCCCATTCGCCATTCGAATCGTAATGAAATGTATATAATCATACCGATGGATGCGTAAATCAATGAAAGTAATGCGTTTTTCGCAATTTCTTGACCAATCACCGGTGAAACTGTGTTAACAGTAGGTTCATTACCGAATTCTTTTTTCATCACATTTTTAACTTTAGCAACTTCGTCTTTGCTCAAATCATTTTTAAATTGAACAGAAGCGCTATCGTTATTACCAGATAATGAAATACGGTCAGGCTTCATATGCGCTTTGTCTAATTGTTTTGTAACATCTTCTTGTGTAATCTTATGATCTGCTTTCATATCAACACGTGTACCACTTGTAAAGTCGATACCTAAGTTTAATTTGAATATAAACAGAATCACTACACCAGCAGCAATCACAATACCACTGAACCAGAATAATGGTTTCGCAAGTTTCATGAAGTTCCAATGATCATAAGGTGTTTTTAATTGATACACATCAATACCCTCATTGATATCATGTCTATCTTTCTTCTTAATACCAAATAACCAGAAACTTTTCTTGAAGTAATTTGATTGTACTAACAATGATAATAAGATACGTGTCAAGAATACTGCTGTCACGAAACTCATTAAGATTGCGAGTAATAACATCGTAGCGAAACCTTTAACCGCACTTTCACCAAAGAAGAATAACACAGCTGCCGCTAAGACAGTTGTTAAGTTCGCATCTAAAATCGTAATAAAGGAACTCTTATTCGCTTTGTGGAAAGCTTGTTTCAATGTTCGTCCGATTCTCAACTCATCTTTAATCCGTTCATACATGATGATGTTCGCATCAACCGCCATACCGACACCAAGTACCAGTGCCGCTAAACCTGGCAATGTAAGTACACCATGAATGAAGTTGAAGGCTACTAAAGTTAAGTAGATATATGTTGTTAATGTAATTACGGCAATAATACCAGGTAATCTGTAGAATCCTACCATAAATAAGTAAATGACTCCGACACCTAATAATGAACCGAAGATTGTTTTATCTAATGCATCTTGACCGAACTGTGCACCTACAGAGTTAGAGTAAATTTCTTTAAGATGTACTGGTAAAGAACCAGAGTTCAATAAGTCAGCAATTTGTTTTGCTTTTTGAACGCCTTCTTCGCCATTAAATCCACCAGAAATTTCTACACTGTCAGAGTTGATAGGTTGATCAACTGACGCTGCTGAAACATATTTCGGGTCTTTTTTCTCTTTTTCTTTTTGGTAACTATCGCCTTTTTCGTAGTCTAACCAAACAACCATCACGTTTTCTTTACGTTTTGAAATCTCTTCTGTGACTTTCTTGAATTTTTTACTATCTTTCAATTTGAAAGTAACAGCCGGTTGGTTGGTATTCTGCTTAAACTCTTGTTTTGCAGAACCTTGAACTAAATCCTTACCTGTTAATTTTACGTTATCGTCTGAGTCACGAATCGTTAAATTCGCTTGTGAAGATAAAATGTCTCGAGCTTCATTTTGGTTTTTAACACCAGCAAGTTGTACTCGAATACGGTTATTATCTTCAACAGTAATCTTAGGTTCAGATACCCCTAAGACGTTGACTCTGTTTTCTAACGTTTTGGCTGTGGCTTGAACAGCCTTATCGTCTATCTTATCACCCTTTTGTAATGGATTAACTTGGTAAAGTACCTCAAATCCACCTTGAAGGTCCAAGCCTAAACGAACGTCTTTAATTACATTCTTGTAAGTTGCTGCCATGCCAGCAAAAAGCAACACAACAAGTAACAAGAATGCAATTATTCTACTGTTTTTCTTCACATGAACACCTCATTATTTACTTATGTAAATAGCATACTTGATTTTTCAAATGAACTGCAAGCTAAAACCAAACGTTTCGGTTTGTTCTTACACTGCACTTCAATTGAATGAACCTATATAGCTTACTACATCCTTACTCAGCTTTCAAAAATTCGAACAATACTTTGTGTGATGCATAGCGTGTACAATTAATTAAAACCAACATTAAATCACGTTAATACTATGCAAAACCTTATAAAATCGTATTCCAATATTGAATTATACACGCTCCTACACTAATTTAAAACAACTTTTCATGCATTTAAAGTAATTCAAACAAAATTAAAACATCCTAAAACAATCTATATCGGATCGCTTTAGGATGTTTAGGCTCTATAATAAATTCGGTTGATGAGATA
>NZ_KV840394.1:0-19380 GCF_001839185.1 Staphylococcus sp. HMSC65H10
GCATGGGAACAGGTGTGACCTCTTTGCCATTGTCACCAGACAATATTTTAAATTATTTAATTATGTGCGTTTCAATAACTCACTTAAATTATTTTAACTTCTTTCGTTAACATTTGCAATAGTCAATTTTACACTCAGTTAAAATCTTTTTTACAAAATTGTAACGCGTTCTTTTTGACGACCCTTTAATATTACTACATTCGGTCTTTTGTGTCAACACTTATGTATCATCTTTTTTAAGAATTTATATTCATGCAAGATTGCTCATAAAACGTTGCTTTATTTCGTAGAACAATTAACAATTATACAGGGTTTTGAAAATTATGCAAGTGCTTTGCGAAAGTTTTTTAAAAGATATTTACAATTGCCGACCTCCCTCTCTTTTTATAAGAGATCATGTGCTTTTTGAGGCCCTTTATACATATAAAAGCAGGCGTGTCTTAAAAGGTGACACGCCTGCTTGATTATTCATTTTGTTAAGTACTCAGCTTATTTTTGACGCATGTATGGGAATAATAATACGTCTCTGATAGATGGTGAGTTTGTTAATAACATAACAAGACGATCGATACCGATGCCTAAACCACCAGTTGGAGGCATACCGTATTCTAATGCTTCGATATAGTCTTCGTCCATCTCGTGTGCTTCGTCATTACCTTGTTCTTTTTCTTTCAATTGCGCTTCAAAACGTTCTCTTTGGTCAATTGGATCATTCAACTCAGTGAATGCATTCGCATGTTCACGACCCACGATGAATAATTCGAAACGATCTGTGAAACGAGGATCTTCCGGATTTTTCTTAGCTAATGGTGAAATTTCAATCGGATGGCCATATACGAAAGTAGGTTGAATTAATGTTTCTTCTACTTTTTGTTCAAAGAATTCATTTAAGATATGACCATATGTCATATGATCTGTAATTTCAATGTTATGTTCTTTAGCTAATGCACGTGCTTCATCATCAGATTTTACATCATAGAAGTTTACACCTGTTGCTTCTTTAACAGCGTCTACAATGTGTACACGTTTCCAGTCAGATTCTAAATCAATTTCATAATCACCGTAAGGGATGACTGCTGTACCAAGTACCGCATTTGAAATATGACGGATTGTACCTTCTGTAATGTCCATAATGTCATGGAAATCAGCATATGCCTCATAAAGTTCAATCATTGTGAACTCTGGGTTATGGCGTGTCGATACACCTTCATTACGGAATACACGGCCGATTTCATATACTTTTTCTAAACCGCCGACGATTAAACGTTTTAAGTGAAGTTCAATCGCAATACGCATATATAGTGTCGCATCTAATGCATTATGGTGTGTCACGAATGGACGTGCTGCTGCACCACCAGGGATTTGATGCATCATTGGTGTTTCTACTTCTAAGAAACCTTTGCTGTTTAAGTAATTACGCATTTCTTGGATGATTTTACTACGGTTGATAAATGTTTCTGTACTTTCTTGGTTTGTAATCAAGTCTAAATAACGTTGACGATAACGTTGTTCAATATCTTGAAGACCATGGAATTTATCTGGTAATGGACGTAATGATTTTGTAAGCATGATGAATGATTTCGCTTTGACGCTTAATTCACCTGTGTTTGTTTTGAACATAACACCTTCAATACCGATAATATCTCCTAAATCTGCCATTTTCCAAATATCAAATTGTTCTTCACCGACTTGGTCTTTACGGACATAAATTTGGATTTGACCAGATAAATCTTGAACGTGCGCAAATCCAGCTTTACCTTTACCACGTTTTGTCATTAAACGACCCGCGATTGAGACATGGCTTTCATCTTCTTTTTCGTGTAATTCTTCTTTAGAGAAAGCATCCCATTTTTCGTGTAGTTCAGCTGCGCTTGCTGTACGGTCAAAGCGTTGGCCGAATGGATCAATTCCTAAATCGATTAATTCTTGTAATTTTTGACGGCGGACCTGCATTTGGTCATTCATTTCTTCTGACATGTTATCTCTCCTTATTAAGCTTCTTGTGTTGCTTTATCTGCAGTGATTTCTTTTTGGAAATTCTGCAGGATATCAATCATTTCTTGTTCTGTGTTGGCTTGGTTTAATGCTTTACGGGCTTTTCCGTTGCCTTTAACACCTTTTAGGTACCATGAAGCATGTTTGCGCATTTCCATAACGCCAACCTTCTCACCCTTTAATTCTACTAGTCGGCGCAGATGTAATAAAGCAATTTCTACTTTTTCTTTCACTGTCGGTTCATCCATCAACTCGCCTGTTTCTAAATAATGGACTGTACGGTAAATCATCCATGGGTTGCCTAAAGCTTCGCGCCCAATCATCACCGCATCTACGCCAGTTTCATCCAGCATTTTTTGCGCGAGTTCAGGGCTTGTCACATCTCCGTTGCCGATAACTGGAATATTAACCGCTTCTTTCACTTGTCTGATAATACCCCAATCTGCTTTACCTTCATACATTTGCACACGTGTACGGCCATGTAATGAAATCGCAGATGCTCCTGCACGTTCTGCCGCTTTCGCATTTTCCACTGCGTAAATATGATCGTCATCCCAACCAATACGCATTTTGCATGTAACAGGTTTATTGACTTTCTCAACAACTGCAGATACCATTTCATAAATCTTATTAGGGTCAAGCAGCCATCTTGCACCCGCTTCACAACGGATAATCTTATTCACTGGGCACCCCATATTAATATCAATAATATCAGCTGTTGTATTTTGATCAACATAAACTGCAGCTTCGACTAAACTTTCTTTCTCACCGCCGAAAATCTGCAACGATAACGGACGTTCATTTTCATCTATATACAACATATTCATTGTTTTCGGGTTATTGAATAAAATCGCCTTGTCACTGACCATCTCAGCGCAGACTAAACCCGCACCGAACTCTTTGACAGTCAATCTGAATGCAGAGTTGCACACCCCAGCCATAGGAGCGAGTACGACTCTATTGTCGATTTCTACATCTCCAATCTTCCACATAATTATTACCTCTCAATCTATCTCTTACGTTTATTGAACTTTTTTCACAGTTTCGTTAGGAACAGTTATATCTTTAATTTTGGTTTGTGTTCTTGGCTCTACCTTATTTGGTGCAATCTCTTGCAGCGGAATCAAGACAAAAGCACGTTCTGTCATTCGTGGATGCGGAATCGTCAAATCTTGTTCTTCAATGATTTGGTCACCATATAACAGGATATCGATATCTAAAGTACGCGGACCCCAACGTTCTTTACGTACACGATGCAGTTGCTGTTCAATCGCCAAGCCCCTTTCAAGGACGGCTTTTGGTGATAGTTCTGTTTGAATTTCCACACATAAATTTAAAAAATCCGGTTGATCGACATAACCGACAGGCTCAGTTTCATAAAATGATGAAACTTTCACTACTTTAATACCAGATTGTTCATCTAATAAACGTATTGCTTCTTTTAATTGGTTTTCTCGGTCTCCGACATTGCTGCCGAGTCCTAAAAATACATCAGTCATTTTGATTCACCCTTGTAATTTCCACACCTACGCCATCATAGTGACCTGGAATCGGCGGTACTTCTTTTGTTATACGTACTTTAGTTTCCAATACCCGATTATAGTGTGAATTTATACGATTTGCAATAAGTGCTGCGAGATGTTCGAGTAAATTTTTAGGTTCCCCTTCCATAATTTCTTTCACATCCGCATAGACTTCCGCATAGTTGATCGTATCTTCTACTTGATCGGACTTTCCTGCTTCAGTTAAATCAGTCGTTAATTCAACATCTACGACAAAGATTTGCCCAATTTCATTTTCTGCTGATAAGACTCCATGATAACCATAAAATCTCATACCATTTAAAAATATACGATCTTTCATCGTTCAATCTCCTTTAAATAATCAATGCCATGTGCAATACGCGCATTGAGTTTTACATTATGTACACGTACCGCTTGCACACCTTTCATCACACCATAAGCAGTCGTTGCTGCTGTCATTTCATCACGATCTTCTGGTCCTTCGTCTGAACCCATCATTTCTTTGATGAAGCGTTTACGACTCGTCGCAAGCAATACTGGATATTCTGTCGCAACTAATTCATCCAGTCGCTCCATAACTTCTCGTTCTTCCAATCTCGTTTTCGCAAAGCCGATACCTGGATCAATCCAGATTTTATTCGTCGCAACCCCTGCTGTTTCTGCACGATGTGCTTGTTTTAATAAATAAACTAACATTTCATCCATGACAGGATCTTCACGTTGTCCATCTCCATTATGCATCAAGACAATTTCAGCATCGTATTGTGCAACAACTTCAAACATTTTAGGGTCATATAAACCTGCCCATTGATCATTAATCATCGTTGCGCCAGCCTCTAATGCTGCTTTCGCAACTTCACTGCGAAACGTGTCGACAGACAATTGCACATTAAATTCGGAGAGTGCTTTAACAACTGGAATGACGCGTTCTAATTCATCTTCTAATAACACTTCACTGTGCCCTGGTCTTGTGGAAACACCGCCGATATCTACAATGTCGACACCTTCATCCATCATTTCCTTCACACGTGCAACCGCCGCATCTACAGAATTGTATTTGCCGCCGTCAGAAAATGAATCAGGTGTTACATTCAATATGCCCATGATTTTTGTATGTGCCATGTCTATCTTCCTTTCATCATAACTGTGATACATTATATCAAAATTTTAACATATGACCGACCCCAAGCGTTCAAAAGGTGTTTGAAATAAAAAAACCGCCGTACCATTTCTCAAAAAGAGAAATGCGAACGGCAGTTCATCAATGTTTGACTTATTTACCTTCAAAAGAATATAAAGGTGTAGATAAGTAACGTTCACCATTACTTGGAAGTACAGTTACAACTGTTTTACCTTTACCTAATTCTTTTGCTTTTTCGATTGCCGCATAAATTGCAGCACCTGAAGAAATACCTGCTAAGATACCTTCTTCTTTAGCAACTCTGCGTGAAGTTTCCATTGCAGTTTCGTTGCCGATTTTAACAACTTCATCATAAATGTTTGTGTTTAATGTGTCAGGAACGAAACCTGCGCCTAAACCTTGTAATTTATGAGGACCTGGTTCGCCGCCGCTTAAGACAGGAGAACCTTCTGGTTCGATTGCTACAATTTGAATGCTAGGGTATTTTTCTTTTAAGACTTTACCTACACCACTTAATGTACCGCCAGTACCGACACCTGCTAAGAATGCATCGATTGTACGGCCTTCGAATTGTTCTACAAGTTCAGGACCTGTTGTCAATTCGTGGATAAGCGGGTTCGCTGGGTTTTCGAATTGTTGTGGTTCATAGTAACCATATTCTTCTTTTAATTCTTTTGCTTTTTTAATAGCACCTTTCATTGCTTCAGATCCAGGTGTTAATACAACTTCTGCACCGTATGCTTTTAATAAGTTACGACGCTCTTGACTCATTGTTTCAGGCATTGTGAATACAGCTTTGTAACCTTTTGCTGCTGCAACAAATGCTAAACCGATACCTGTGTTACCACTTGTAGGTTCGACAATTGTATCACCTGGTTTGATTTTTCCTTCTTGCTCAGCACGCTCGATCATCGCTAAAGCGATACGGTCTTTTACTGAACCACCTGGGTTTTGATACTCTAATTTAACATAAACATCTGCAGCATCTTCTGGTACGATGTTGTTCAATTTAACTACAGGTGTATCTCCAATCAGTTGTACAATGTTATCTACGGGTTTATTTGCCATAAAAAAACGCTCCTTTATTCTTAAAAGATATTTAATTAAGTCACCAGAACCTCATTAATAATACCCCGAAACAATTCAATTCTGATGCTTAGTCATGCCATTATTTCTATTAAACCTTATCTATTTCATCGGATATTATTATTTTATCAGATTTATACATTGTTCCACAAGTTCATTGTCTCTATTCTTTATTATTTCCTCTTTTCCCATAAAAGAAACGTCTTACACTGTGATTCGTTACAGTAAAAAAGCGAGACGTCTGATCGTCTCGCTTTTCAATGTGTTTATTTAGCATGCAATTCTTCGATTAAACCTTTAAGTTCCGCTTCACTATAGTGATATTTCGTACGGCAGAAATGACATTCCGCTTCTGCACCATGGTCTTCATCAATCATGCTTTGAATTTCAGCTTCACCTAAGCCTCTAATCGCATTTAAGAATTTTTCATGACTGCAGTTACATTCGAATTTCACGGGTACCGTTTCTAAGAATTTCACATGTTCTTTACCTAAAATCTCAGTCAACAGTTCTTCTGGTGATAATCCTTGATCAATCAATTGAGATACTGGTGTCATATGTGTGATGGCTTGTTCAACTTTTTCAATTGTCTCTTCTTTCGCATTCGGCATGACTTGAATAATAAAGCCACCTGCTGCTTTGATAGAGTTATCTGGATTTACAAGCACACCTAAACCAACAGATGATGGGACTTGTTCACTTGTCGCATAGTAGTATGTAAAATCTTCACCTAGTTCACCTGACACAATCGGGCTTGAACCAGAGAAGTAATCTTTCATCCCTACATCTTTAACAACTGTTAATGTACCGTTTGTACCCACTGCACGTTTCACATCTAATTTACCTTGGTCATTTAATGGGAAATGTGTTTGTGGATTCGTAACGTATGCGCGTACGTCGCCTTTCGCATTCGCATCTGCTACAATACGTCCGATTGGACCTTGGCCATCTACAGTGACAGTTAATTTTTGGTCACCTTTCAACATGGCACCCATCATAACAGTTGCTGTCATTGTACGACCTAATGCTGCTGATGCTGTCGGCCATGTGTAATGTCTTGTTTGTCCTTCTTGCACTGCATGAGTCGTTACCGCTGCATACGCACGGATATCTCCATCAAATGCCAGTGCTTTTACTATATAGTCTTGAGTCATATCTTTTTACGCCTCTTTCTTTCACTTAATTTTCAACATTTATGATTTCATCGTTCAATTATTTTCGTTAAAAAATCTCTTTCTGCGTATTCCTAATGATAGCAGAAAGAGATTTTAATCTACATTATTTAGTTTCAGACAATAGAATCGTCTTATTTATCATTTCGAGGGTCAGAGTCATCTTTGTCTTTAGCTTCATGTGGTGTGTCATCTTCAGCTGCTTCATCAGAATGTTTCGTTTCTTGATGTGCTTCTGATTCTTTTTGACGTTTTTCTTGCTCGTCTACTTCAGCCTCTTCTTCTTGATATTCCTTGTCCTCTTCACGGACTTCTTCAAGGATTTCATCATAAGATTTACCGAATTTACCTTCTTGGAACTCTTCATCACCTTGTTTAACAACTTTCGCTTCATCATAGTTCACTTCAGGTAATTTACCTTCGTAGAATAATGAATGGATTTGTTCACGTACTAATGTTTCTTCTGTCAACAATGTCTTAGCGATAAGTTTAAGTTGATCTTCATGTTCAAGCAGGATTTGTTTACAACGTTCATATTGTTCTTTGATGATACGTTGTACTTCTTTATCGATTTCATAAGCGATTTGACCAGAGTATTCTGGTTCGCCTTGCATATCTTTACCTAAGAACACTTGACCGCCGCTCTTCGTAAACTGCATTGGTCCGAGTTTCTTACTCATACCGTATTCAGTTACCATTGAGCGCGCAATTTGTGTTGCACGTTCGAAGTCGTTTGATGCACCTGTAGACACTTCATTGAAGTTGATATCTTCAGATACACGACCACCGAGCAAGCCGCAAATCTTATCAAGCAATTCTGGCTCTGTCATTAAGAAGCGATCTTGTTTTGGTAACATCATCGCATAACCGCCAGCTTGTCCACGCGGTACGATTGTAACCTTGTGTACCACTTCAGCTTCATCAAGCACCATACCGATAATTGTATGTCCTGCTTCATGGTGCGCGACGATATTACGTTCTTTCTCAGAAATAACACGAGATTTCTTAGCTGGACCTGCGATAACACGGTCTGTTGCTTCTTCAATATCTCGCATGTCGATTTTCTTCTTACCGTCACGAACTGCAACTAACGAAGCCTCGTTCAGCAAGTTTTCTAAATCGGCACCAGAGAAGCCTGGTGTTCTTTGCGCAACTGCTTTTAAGTCTACTGTTTCATCTAATGGTTTGTTTCTGGCATGTACATATAGAATCGCTTCACGGCCTTTAACATCTGGACGACCGACTTGGATTTGTCTGTCGAAACGACCTGGACGTAATAACGCTGGGTCAAGGATATCAGGACGGTTTGTTGCCGCAATCATGATAATACCTTCGTTTTCGCCGAAGCCATCCATTTCAACTAATAATTGGTTCAATGTTTGTTCACGTTCATCGTGACCGCCGCCGACACCGGCACCACGTTGACGACCTACTGCGTCAATCTCATCAATGAAGATGATACAAGGTGCGTTTTTCTTCGCGTTATCGAATAAATCACGAACACGGCTGGCACCGACACCGACGAACATTTCAACGAAGTCAGAACCACTGATTGTGAAGAATGGCACGCCTGCTTCACCAGCTACGGCACGGGCAAGCAATGTTTTACCTGTACCTGGAGGACCGACTAAGAGTACCCCTTTAGGGATTCTTGAGCCCATATCTTTGAATTTCTTATTGTCTTTTAAGAAGTCGACAATTTCGATTAATTCTTGTTTTTCCTCGTCTGCACCGGCTACGTCAGAGAAACGTACACGACGTTTTTGGTTGTCGTACATTTTAGCTTTGGATTTACCAAAGTTCATCATACGACCGCCGCCTCCGCCGCCTTGCGCTTGACTAAGGAAGAATATGAATAATAAAGCAATAACCAATACTGGAATCAATGTTGAAAGAATACTAACAAATACGCTTTGTTTTTCTTCTTCTTTAACTGTAAATTTTAAATCTTTTTGTTTTTGTGCTTCACCTGTGACTTTTTGTAAGTCTTTTTCGTTATTATATAGCATCGTTGAAGAATAATCTTCACCGTTCTTGGTCTTTCCAGTGATCATATAAACGTTCTGCTCAGGCTGAACTTCGATTGATTTCAAATCGCCTTTTTCAAGTTTTTCGAAGAACTGTGTATATGATAGTTGTTTCGGCATATTGCCGTTACCATTCAGCCAGGAAAATAAACCGAATATAAAAACGCCAATGATTGCGATTACAAGCACATTGCGAAAAGCTTTCTGCATGCGTTTTTTCCTCCTACTCCAATAATAAAACTAACAAAAATTGTAACACAATATAACTTTTAATGGCTAGTATTTCAACTTTGTAGAAAAAGTAAGCCTACTATAGTATTCATTTGTCGATTATTTTTGATAAATCTCTGGTTTCAATGTTCCGATGTATGGCAAGTTACGGTAAAATTCCGCATAATCCAAGCCGTATCCGACTACGAATTCATCTGGGATTTTTCTGCCTACATATTTTGCTTCGATATCTGCTTTACGACGGTTTGGTTTATCTAGCAATGTGACGATTTCTAAAGAATTCACACGACGAGATTTCAATAGTTCAGTAATTGATTTCAAAGTTGTACCCGTTTCTAGAATATCTTCTACGATTAATACATCTTTATTCTCAATAGAGCTGCCTAAATCTTTTAAGATTTTAACTTCTCCTGTAGATTCTGTACCGCCGTGATAGCTTGATACATCCATAAAATCAATTGCTAAATGTGTATCGATGCGTTTGATTAAATCTGACATGAACATTGCTGAACCTTTTAAAATGCCTACACAAACAAGGTCTTTATCGGCATAATCTTCTGTGATTTTTGCTCCCAGTTCACGGCAGAGTTGCTGGATTTCATCTTCCGTCATCAATATTTCTTTTAAATCTTCCTTCATTTCGGCTACACTCCTAAATTTATTATCTCTAATTTCCCTTCATAATCTGCCGCAGTGTACAAAGTACCTACTGCAATAATCTCCCCTTGTTTATTAAGCAATATGGGCAATCGCTCACGTTCAAATTTAGGAACTTTGCGATTGATCATTAAGCGGTTGACTTTCTGATGGCCTTCTTTGTTTGGTAGTACGAAGCGATCTCCCGATTGTCTCGAACGTATTACCATTGGGAAGTCCGAACCCTCAATATCATCATGAACTATAATGCGGTATGTACCATAATCATAATAACCTGGTTGTGTAATCCGCTGTGGTGTCGTCTCGTTTTTTGTGCAACCCATTATTATAAATTTATCATACACAATTTGAATATTCCATTTATCTGTCGCATAAATTATCGCTTGAGATTGAGAATTTTCAATTTGCGCAAACCATTCTTGATACGCTTGTTCAGAAATGGGAGCGCCTGATACATAAGCCTCAAGCAATTGATCCAGCACGATTGTTTTTAACGAATGCGACAATCTATTGAATGCAGTACGGTCTACCTGAATCATTTCTGACTCGTGCGTAACATGTTGGTTAATAAAATCATCTGCTGCTTGATGCAGTAAATCGAATTGCTCATCATGCCAAGCTTTCAACTTTAACAACTGCGCAGTATCTAAGTGGTCATTCGCATCTATGGCTGGAAAAATGCGATTACGAATATCGTTACGTACATAATGATTATCTTGGTTAGACGCATCTTCGAAATACGGCACCTGATACTCAGCTTGATACGCTTTAATAGCTTGTTTATCAGTATGCAGTAAAGGTCTGACTAAGCGATAACCGCTTCTCTCCTCTACTTCCTGCATCCCAAGTCTGCTTCTTGTAGACCGTCCTGTCATAAGACGATAGAAAATCGTCTCTAACTGGTCATCTAAGTGATGTGCTGTCAACAAAACACTAGCACCTAATGCTTTCATTTCAGACTCAAACCAAGCGTAGCGCTTTTGACGTGCATCTTGTTGAATGCTCTTACCTTTATTAGTCAATGCGGATAAATCCAATTCGTGGGTGCGAAGCGGGATATGATGTTGCTGGCAATAACGTTCTAAGAAAGCCGCTTCTTCTATAGAAGCCGATCTGATTCCGTGGTTGACATGTAGCACGGTCAGTTGGCGATATGTATGATGATAGTGTGTGGTCAACATATGTAATAATACCATGCTGTCGACACCTGTGGAAACCGCTAATGCAAGATGGTCATTTTCAGACCAGCCTTCTGTATAAATATTCATATCCTCACCTCGTCCTCATTTGAAATATACGTATGCATAAAATTTCAGACAAAAATAAAAGAGACTGTTCCCTTCGAAACAGTCATCTGCTTTATGTTGAATTATCGTCTTGAACCTCTTCCGCCGCGTCTTGATTCAGCTTGGCGTTTGATAGACGTCATTTTTTCTTCGCTATCTTTTAAGAAGTTGCTTAATTTCTTTTCAAAGTCTTCTGGTTTGTTATGTGATGGTTTGCCATGACCACCATGGCCGCCTCTATGATGTTGTCTTTTCGGACGATCTTTCGCTTTTTTAATTGAAAGACTGATTTTACCGTCGTCAGCAACAGATAGTACCTTAACTTCTACTTCATCTCCAACAGACAAGTGATCTTCCACATTTTCAACATAATTGTCTGCAACTTCACTGATGTGAACTAAGCCACTTTTCCCTCCAGGCAATTCTACAAACGCACCAAATTTTTTGATACCAGTGACTTTCCCTTTAAGCTTGCTTCCTACTTCGATTGACATATCCTAAATAAATCCTCCGATTTCTTTCAATTTTACTTAACTCTATTATATGCTTGTTGTGCTAATTTAACAATGGCATATCAGTTAAAACAGTTAGATATTATACTTTTCTTACATTAAAAACACATTAGACGTTATTTTCCTTCTTTTTTCTTCTCTTCAGGTAATTTAAAAATGACTTCCCCATCATTACTTAAATAATAATCGTCACGTGCGACTTTCTCTATATACTCTTTGTTATTCAAATTATTCAATTGTTCTTTCAAAGCAATTTCTTCGTCTTGCTGTTTTTGGAACTTTTCTTCTTTTACTTTACGTTCCTGCGCATCTTCAGCATTGCTTCTTGTTTGAGAGATAACCATGACAGAAAGGACGATAATGATTGCGAGTAAAATCCCCGCAAAGAGCATAATACGACGTTTAACCACACGCTTTTTCATTTCGCGCTGTCTTTTTCTTCGGTTTTCGTTCTCGATATACCTGTTTTCCATATGCTCTACTTTTCTAGCCATGGTATGTCACTCCTTAGTCATTCTCATTAATACGTTCTTCTTTCACTAATTCATACATGCCTTTCGCATTTTCTTTCGACGCATGTTCGCTTAATCCAGTGACACGAATTGTAATCACACGTTGTCCGAAACGAATGACGATTTCGTCACCGATTTTGACATCCGTACCTGCTTTTGCTGTGTTGTTATTCACTTGAACACGGCCTTGGTCACTGACTTCTTTCGCAAGTGTACGGCGTTTGATTAAACGAGATACTTTTAGATATTTGTCTAATCTCACGTTATTCCCCTTCTTTCTTTTCCAACAAAGCTTTTAATTCCGCTTCACTATAGTCTTTATTTTTGACTTCATCATACAACGTCATAAAATGGTCTGCAAATACTTTCTCAAATTTCACACGCGGCGTTTTGCCTTCTTTCGCTTTTGCTTCTGACCAAATATCTTTTAAGTCTTCGATATTTTCTGCTTTTGCGTCCGCAAACACATGCGGATGACGTCGAATCATTTTATCATTTAAACTTTCAATCACTTCAGTAATATCAATATAACCTTCTTTTTTGCCGATAGCCGCATGCAACAGCACTTGCAACAAGATATCGCCCAATTCTTCAATCATATGCCAGTCATCTTCATGATCGATGGCTTCAAATAATTCAAATGTCTCTTCTAAGAGATAACGTTTCAATGTTTCGTGTGTTTGTACTTTATCCCAAGGGCAACCTTTGTCATCATCTACTAACGTATCAATCACTTTAACCGCATAATCAAAATCACCATGCATTAAAGTTTCATCTTCAATACGCGGAATAAAGACGCTTGTTAAATTACTGAAGATATCGTGACGATCTAATTCGTATAGAGGCGTCTCAATTAATGTCGCTCCTGTGTTACGGGCACCATCTACAATATAAACGCTATAATCATCAGGATAACGTTCCATCAATGTCAGCTTTAAATCTCCTGCTGTCATTGCGCTATACACTTGCGTAATCAACGTATGAGTACGGATATTCAGCTGTTCTGCTTTTAAAGCTGTTCCATCTAGTAAAGTGAAGCCTTCATTTGGGTCCACTTGTACCGCTTCAAACACATCATCAATGAAACTTTTACCGCCAAGCACTTTCACTTCAACCTCTGGATGTGACTGCGCATAGGCTGTCAGCAACGCTGTTGTCGTTTCTGCCACACGCGGATGACCTGGTACCACATAAACGACATTTTCTTGTTGTGCCGCTTCAATTAATTGATCAACAATCGCTTGGTACACTGCTTCAAACGCATCATGCGCTTCATATACTGGGTCAAAACTTGACCACTCTAATTGCGGTACTTCTGTTTTTAGCGCCTCAACCACAGGATGATCTAGTGTACGTGCATAAATATGAGTTTGCTGGGTCAAATAGCGGTAAATCCCTAAAGGCAATTCATCTAAACCATAGTTGCCTAAACCTACAATTGTAATGGTATGACTCATCATTTTCGTCCTTTCTTCAAACGGTATAATTTATCTCCGAACGGCATATGCTGCAATTCACGATAAGTTAATAAATTCAATGTCGCAATCGCGATAATAACTACCGCAACACCAACGAGCGCCGCAAGCAGTAATTCTACCATGCCTGTTAAACGCCCTTCTGTCGGCATCATCCACATAATCAGTTGTACTGCCGCAGTCATCGCAACAACTGTCACAAGCAGCTTCGAGACAAAATTACGCATGTGACGCAAGCGATAGAATTGTAACGTTCGCCACTGCAAGATAAACGCAAACAAACATAATGACAGTACCGTACTGACACTTGCCCCGATAATACCGATGTTCGGAATCAATACAAAATTCATTATTAATTTTATAACTGCACCTAAGCCGAAAGCAATCAGAATCAAACGAGATTGTCTGCGTACTTCTAGCAAAGCAATATTCACCATAATCAACGAAACACAAATGACCGTCAACATATAAATAACGAGCGTAGCGGTTAAGACATCATTTTTAAAGAACACACGGTTCATTAAAGGCAATAAATTCATTAATCCTGCGTCCGCCGCAACACTGATAGTCATCGTAATCTTCAACGTCGCATCCGCATATCGGTTCATACGTTCAAAGCGTTGTTCCGCAAACGCATTGGTTAGTAAAGGAATCAACACAAAACAAAATGTTGTCGTCACAATTAAACCGATTTGAATAAAAGATGCGCCACGGTCATAAATCCCTTTTTGCACAATCGCTTCTTTAAACGATAAGCCATAATACTGCAGGGTGCGAATCACTGAGAAACTGTCCATCAATTGCCACGTCGTCACAATAAGGTGACTCGCTGAAAAGATAATAATCGCTGCAGTCAAACGTTGCCATACGACTTTAGTCATCTCATCTTCACGCAACGCAAACTCAAATTGAAACGGTCGTTTCACACTTAAGAAGATAGTAGCCGCTAAGAAGCCTAAAGCTGAAGCTAAGATGGCCCAAGTTCCTACTCGATAAATCGACCAATCCAACTGAACAAACACTACAATCAACACCAAGATAATACCGACACGCACAATTTGTTCAATGACTTGTGAAAAAGCCGGCGCATCCATTTGTTGACGTGATTGGAAACTGCCACGCAAGACACCTAAACAACCGACGACCAAGAAACTGCAACTCGCCATACGGATCATCGGTGTCAGATGCATATCACCCATCAGATGAGCAATGACAGGTGCCAAAATGAAGATCAACGCAAATAAGATGAAACATACACCTTGTATACCAATCATGACATGACTGATTTTACGATGCGTCCAATGTGCACCGAAGTTTTGCGTCACAGCACTCGGTATCGCATTCATCGATAAAATCGTCGCAAGCGACAAAAATGGATATACTTGTTGGTACGCATATAGCCCCGCATCACCGAGTACGTTTTGGTATGGAACACGATATATCGCACTCAGTATTTTGACCATCACTAACGCCAAAGTCAGAATGACGACACCGCTGAAGGCTGATTTACGCTTCATCTGGAATGACCATACTTTCTTCTAAAGCTTTCATCAAGAATTTCAAGCGGTCAAACCACGCACCTGCTTTTTTATTTTTCATAAGTGTCACAGTCATCGCACCTTCAGACACACCAACTTTCATATCTCTGCCAAGCGGCAACGTCTGTTTAAAGAGTGCTTCACCATTGATATCTTCTGTTCCTTTTTCAGATAGATAAATTTCAATCGCTTTGCCTGTATCTTTAATTCGCGTTACGCCGACATGTAGGGCATGAATACGGATTTCAACGATGTCTAATAGACGTTCTACTTCAACCGGATAATCGTTGAAGCGGTCGATAAGTTCATCTTTGATATCCATTAACTCATTTTCAGTTTCAATCTGACGTAATTTCTTATAGATTTCAATTTTCGATTGTTCATTCGGTATATAAGATGTCGGCAAGTACGCATCAATATTCAATTCAATTTCAATTTCTGGTGTTTCACTTTCTTGTTTAATACCACGTTTTTCATTAACCGCTTCTTCAAGCATTTGTGAATACAAGTCGAAGCCGACAGAATCGATAAAGCCGTGTTGTTGTTTCCCTAATAAATTACCGGCACCACGGATATTCAAGTCACGCATCGCAATTTTGAAACCACTGCCGAGTTCAGTAAATTCTTTGATCGCTTGCAGGCGTTCTTCTGCAGTTTCTGACAATACTTTGTTTGTCGGATGTAAGAAGTAAGCATAACCAACACGAGAAGAACGACCCACACGTCCACGCAATTGATAGAGTTGGCTCAGACCGAAACGATCTGCTTCTTCAATAATCAACGTGTTCGCATTCGGCACATCGACACCTGTTTCAATAATTGTCGTCGTCACTAAAATATCGTATTCGCCATTGACGAAACCAATCATCGTATCTTCTAGTTCACGTTCTGTCATACGGCCATGTGCCACTCCAATGGTCGCATCTGGCATCAACATTTGAAGCTGTTCTCTCTTTTCGTAGATGGATTGTACACGGTTGTATAGATAGAACGCTTGACCGCCACGCGCAAGTTCACGCTCCAAAGCTTCTTTGATAAAGTTCGTGTTTTGTTCTAACACGTAAGTTTGGACTGGGAAGCGGTTTTCTGGTGGCGTTTCAATCACAGACAGGTCACGTACCCCTAACATACTCATATGGAGTGTTCTTGGGATCGGTGTAGCTGTTAAAGTTAAAACATCCACATTCGTTTTCAGTGTTTTAATTCGTTCTTTATGACGAACACCAAAGCGTTGTTCTTCATCGACAACTAATAGACCTAAATCTTTATACTTCACATCTTTTGCGAGTAATTTATGTGTACCCACCACGATGTCGATGGTACCGTCTTTTAAACCTTGTTTCGTTTCTTTGATTTCTTTAGGTGTACGGAAGCGGCTCATCAATTGAATATTTACCGGGAAATCTTGCATACGTTCCAACAACGTTTCATAGTGCTGTTGCGCTAAAATAGTCGTTGGTACTAAGAAAGCGACTTGTTTCCCTTCCATGACTGCTTTGAAAGCTGCACGTAATGCCACTTCGGTTTTACCGTAACCGACATCACCACATAACAAGCGGTCCATTGGACGTTCTTTCTCCATGTCTTCTTTGATTTCATCAATAGATTTGGCTTGGTCCGCTGTTAAATCATAAGGGAAATCCATTTCGAATTCGTGTTGTTGTTCTGTATCCGGTCCGAATTGATGTCCCTCTGCCATCTCACGCTCACGATACAGTTCAATAAGTTCATCCGCAATATCTTCAACACTCTGTTGAACTTTGGCTTTGGTTTTCTTCCACTCTGTACCGCCAAGTTTATTTAATTTAGGCGTTTTATCTTCTGATGCCACATATTTTTGAACTTGATCCATTTGATCAACCGGCACAAAGAGTTGGTCTGTTCCCTTGTATTGAATTTTAATATAGTCTCGGTGTACATCACCGACTTCAAGCGTTTCAACGCCTAAATAACGCCCTACACCATGGTGCACATGAACAACATAATCGCCGACTTTCAAGTCTTGATAAGATTTGATGCGTTCTGCGTTAGTCATCGTCGGTGTACGTTTCTTCGCTTTTTTCTGTTTAGATTTAAACAACTCGCGTTCTGTCACGACCGCAAGCGACATATAAGGCAACTCAAAACCTTCAGATAGACTGCCTTCGACAATAACAGCGTGTCCACCTTGAATATTCGCACTCGCACCCGCTTCTACAATCGGAATATGCATTTCATTCATCATGGCTTTGACACGTTCTTTTTTCGTTTCTGTTTCGACTAGTACCACAACCGTATAACCGTTATTGATATAACGTTGGAATTCAGAACGCATAATGTCATATTGACCATAAAATTGTTGCACAGGTTTACTTGAGAATTTGATAATGTGATCTAATTTCACTGGCATACTTGCGGTAAACAGTGTGAAATAAGTAATGTTACGTGTTTTAATCAAGTTTTCAAAGGCATCATCGTCTAAGAAATATTGACCGATAAACCCTTTACCGCTTTCAATCAACTGCTGCATAAAGTCATTGACTTCAGACATCAATGTTTCTTCTGTATCTTTGACACGGTTATATTCATCAACAACGATGATCGCATTATTACTGATGTAATCGACAAGTGTCGCAGGTTGTTCGTACATAAAAGCGACCAATCTACGAATCACTTGGTGGTCAATAAAGTTCGTATCAAATTGTAAGAAGCTTTCATACGTATCTTTGACATCTTGTCGTACGGCTTTTTCAATTTTAGGACGTGTTGTTTCATAAGCCGTTTTAAGTTCTGTTTTAATACGTTTCAAGACGTCCCCTGTGATGATATAGTCACTTGCTGAAGTGATATGAACATCGTCTTGGTTTGCTTCTGAACGTTGGCTTTCCACATCAAATTGACGTATTGAATCCACTTCAGTATCGAAGAGTTCAATACGTACAGGTTCACCAATCAATGGATAAATGTCAATGATGCCCCCACGAACTGAGAATTCACCGATATGTGACACGACACTTTCTCTGCGATAACCCATATTAACGAGTTTGTTGAAGAATGCATCGACATCAATGTCATCTCCGACTTTCAAAGTGATTTGGTGGTTTTGCCACATCTCTACAGGCGTCTGTAGTTTTTTTAGGCCGTTCAAAGGTATGATAAAGAACCCTCGCTGGCCTTGTGCTAAGGCAGTAAGGGTGCGCACACGTTCGCTCATCAACTGCGGACTTTGTGTGGAGAATTCTTCAGTCATGATGTCTTGAAGCGGATATTTGTATATGTCTTCTGCTTCGATATACTGTTGTAAGTCTGCTTCTAATTTATCTGCTTGGTATAAGTTATTTGTCACCACGACCATCGGGCGATTTGAAGACAGATATTTTTCTGCCATTACTGTCGCTTTCGCCGCACCGGATAAGCCAGTGACTAAGACATTTTCATGTCCAAATACATCGTTTAACTCTTCATATCGTTTATCTTTATTTAAATAATCTGTAATTATTGATTTCACTTAGCCTCACCATTATATTCATTCATCACATGGTCGAAACGCGAACTCGCGATAAAATCTTCCACCGCATGTGCAGAATGTTCTATTACTTTTTGCATTGTTTCCATTTCTTGTTTTGAGAATTTCTGTAAGACATAATCTGGTACAGACATACCGTTGGTCGGTCTTCCGATACCGATACGGATACGTTTGAATTGATCTGTACCAAGATGTTGAATAATCGATTTCATACCATTATGACCGCCGGCACTGCCCTTTTGACGTAAACGGACTTGTCCTTGTGCTAAATCCAAATCATCATAGAGCACTAATAAGTCTTCAACATCTACATTATAGTAATCCATTAACGGACCGACAGCTTCTCCTGATAAGTTCATCAAAGTCATCGGTTCAATGAATAATACTTTGTCACCTGCGACACGTTCAATCGTATATGCGCCACGGAATTTTTGTTTATCTAACTTTAATTGATTAGATTCCAATAAATAATCTATTACTTCAAACCCGATATTATGTCTGGTTTGTTCAAATCGTTTACCGATATTGCCTAATCCGACAATACACTTCATGCTTTTCTGCCTCCATCTCTTCTTTTCTTTTGATTTGGCATCGGTCATCTACACCGATGTCTATGTATCGCTTTATTCCCTATATTAACACAAATCAGGATAAACCCTGACACGTAAAGCATGTAATATGACGCAATAAAAAAAGGGGCTGGGACATAAATACAGTCCA
>NZ_KV840395.1:0-1034 GCF_001839185.1 Staphylococcus sp. HMSC65H10
CTTTTTCTAATTTGAACCAATCTATTTTGATTAATGTTCCAATCGGTGCATTTGGTAAATATCCACGCACTGTAACAGTCGTGTCTGTTGGCGTGAAAGTCACAGATGTTACATAAAATTTATTTATAGTTGATGAGTTATTAAAATTCATTACATTGGCGTTTCCAAAGTTACGCCATTCTAATGCAACAGGGACGCTTGTATAAACACTTAACGTATAATTTTCACCAACTGTTAAATTTGTGAAAATACGTTCTATACGATTCGAAGTAGATAATGCAGTGACTTCTTTTATAAGTGTATGGTTTTCCACTTTTTGTGTGCCGTAAACTGGGGCCCATTCATTAATACTGCCGCTATAAAAATGAGAATCTGTTACTAAGTTACGCCCTCCGACTTGCACATTGTTCACTGCTGTATTGATTTGATTTGTTGTTGCTGTTTTGTTATCTGTATATTCTTTAATGGTTACACGGTCATTGATTGCATTGCTTAACTGTGTACGTTGAGTGTCTGCGGTATTTAAACGTGTAATGATGTTGTTGACGTCTGCTGTGTATGTGCTGCTTGCCACTTTGCTGCTGATCTGGTCAGCTTGCACTTTTAACTGTGCCGTATTGTCATTGACTTTGGTTTCTAACGGTTTAATGTTGTTGTCGTACATCGTTGTGATTTCAGTTTTATCAGCTTTTAATGTGATACCGTCTTGAAGTTGTTTGATGTCTGTTGATTGTTTTGTCTGTGTTGATGTAATTGGTTCTAGCATTTCATTCGTATAAGTTTGTGCTGCCTTTTGAGTTTCCTCTGCGTATGCCTTAGCTTCTTCTAACTTTGCTTGAGCATCTGCGATTGCTCGTTCTTCTTCTTCGGTAACAATTCCGTCTGCATAAGCCTGTACTTCTGTTTTTCTCAATGCGTCCTGGGCGTCTGCATAGGCCTTTGAAGCTGTTGTCGCGTCTGCTTGTGCTTTTGCTATATTTGCTTGTATATCCTCTGGCGTGGGCGTCCAGTCCGTAGCTTTGTTGCCTTTTTCT
>NZ_KV840396.1:0-541 GCF_001839185.1 Staphylococcus sp. HMSC65H10
CTTTTTCTAATTTGAACCAATCTATTTTGATTAAACTTCCAACTGGCGCGTCAGATACATAACCCCTCACTATAATAGTCGAGTCTGTCGCTGTAAAAGTTACTGAATTGTTATGATACTGATTGACTATTGGTGTATTAGATGAAGTTAATACATTAGCGTTCATAAAATTACGCCAACTTAATGGTATTGGAACATTTGCATAAACTGTCAATGTGTATGTTTCGCCTGCAATTAAATTTGAAAATTGTCTTTCAATACGATTTGCCGCTGTAAGAGTAGTGACTTCTTTGATAAGAATATGATTTTCTACTTTTTGATTACCATATATACTACTCCAACCATTGATACTCCCACTATAAAAATGAGAATCTGTTACTAAATTGCGCCCACCTACTTGAATACCGTCCACTTTTGCACTCAATGCACTAATGTTGCTGCTTAATTCATTTTTAGTTTGTGTTATCTTGCTGTTAACTTCACCGTCAATAAGCTGTTTCAATGCTTCGTCTTGGCCGTTAATATAGGTTTTCAACGCGTC
>NZ_KV840397.1:0-220 GCF_001839185.1 Staphylococcus sp. HMSC65H10
AATCCGGAATCTGTAACTGTTGATCAAATCAAAGCAGCTACACAAGCGTTGAAAGATGCGCAAGCAGGCTTAGTTGCGAAAGCAGATAAGTCAGAACTTGATAAAGCAATCAATAACGCAGAACATTTAACGTTAGATCCAACAGATAAAGAAGATAAAGCCGTACAAGACGCATTAGAAAAAGCGAAAGCAGTACAAGCAGATGCTAATGCGACACAAA
>NZ_KV840398.1:0-925 GCF_001839185.1 Staphylococcus sp. HMSC65H10
GGTTTCACTGTATTTGGTTTGAAGTCATCTTTATTGATTGCATTTGCTGCATCGATTGCTTTTTGTAATTCATCTAAAGCATCTTGATGTTCTTTCGCTGCGATAGCATCGTTTAATGCTTTTGTTGCTTCTGCTACTTGTTGTAGCGTTGCATTATCATCAGCTTTAACTCTTTCAGCATCTGCTAATTTATCTTGAACCGCTTTGTCTTCTGGATCATTCGCGTCAAGGTTACCTAAAGTATTAGCTTTATCGATTGCCTTTTGTAATTCAGCTTTGTCTGCTTTTTGAACTAAGTCTTTTTGAGCATCTTTCAATGCTTGAGTTGCTGCTTCAATTTCTGCTGTTGTTTTATTATCCGGTGCATCAACAATCGCTTGTCCTGCTGTTTGTGCATCAGTTAATGGTGCAACTGTGTTTGGAGTGAAGTTGTCTTTGTTAATTTTAGCGACTTTTTCTAACTCTGCTTTCAACGCATCTAATGCTGCTTGTTTGGCGTCAGCTGCTGCTTTCGCTTCTTTCTCATCTTGTGCTTTTTTAGCATTAATTGCTTCATCTAATGCTTTTTGAGCTGCATCTACAGCATCTTGTGAAGCATTAGGATCAGCTTGAACTTCTTTCGCTTTGTTTAAAGCATCTTGGACTGCTTTGTCTTCTTTATCTGCAGGGTCTAATTGACCTAAACCTTCAGCTGTTGCGATTGATTTTTCAAGTTCAGCTTTATTCGCTTTAGTTTCTAAAGCTTTTTGTGCATCTTTGATTGCTTGTGCGGCTTCTTTCAACTCTTGTGGAGTCTTAGAAGTATCAGCTTTCGCTGCTTCACCAGCTTGAACTGCTGCTTCGAACGGTGTTACAGTACTTGGTTTGTAGTCATCTTTTTTAACAGCTTTTGCATCGTCTAATGCTTTTTGTAATTCATCTAATG
>NZ_KV840398.1:1025-1865 GCF_001839185.1 Staphylococcus sp. HMSC65H10
CATCGTCTAATGCTTTTTGTAATTCATCTAATGCGTCTTGATGTTCTTTAGCCGCAATTGCATTGTTTAATGCTTCTGTTGCTTGTTGAACTTCTTGAGGTGTCGCATTTTGATTATCATTAACTGTATTAGCTGTTGCTAAAGCATCTTGGACTGCTTTGTCTTCTTTATCTGCAGGGTCAAGTTGTCCTAAACCAGTTGCTTTATCGATTGCTTTTTGTAACTCAGCTTTATCAGCTTTTTGAACTAAATCTTTTTGAGCATCTTTTAATGCTTGAGTAGCCGCTTCAATTTCTTTAGTTGTTTTGCCGTCTGGTGCATCGACAATCGCCTGTCCAGAAGTTTCTGCATCAGTTAACGGTTTTACGCTGTCTGGTGTGAAATTATCTTTTTGAACAGCTTTCGCTTTTTCAAGCTCTGCTTTCAATGCTTCTAAAGCTGCTTGTTTTGCATCCGCTGCTTCTTTAGCTTCTTTTGCATCTTGTGCTTTTTTAGCATTAATCGCGTCATCTAATGCTTTTTTAGCTGCATCGACTGCTGCTTGATCCGCATTTTGATCTGCTTCAACTGCTTTCGCTGCTGTTAAAGCATCTTGAACAGCTTTATCTTCTGGGTCATTTGCATCCAATCGGCCTAAACCTTCAGCTGTTGCGATTGATTTTTCAAGTTCTGCTTTATTCGCTTTCGCTTGTAATGCGTCTTGCGCGTCTTTGATTGCTTTGGCTGCTTCACCAGCTTGAACTGCTGCTTCGAATGGTGTTACAGTACTTGGTTTATAATCATCTTTCTTAACTGTGTTAGCTGCATCTAATGCTTTTTGTAATTCATCTAATGCATCTT
>NZ_KV840398.1:1965-2703 GCF_001839185.1 Staphylococcus sp. HMSC65H10
ATTCATCTAATGCATCTTGACGTTCTTTTGCTGCGATGGCATCGTTAATTGCTTTTGTTGCTTCTGCCACTTGTTGTGGTGTTGCATTACCATCAGCTTTAACCGCTTCACCAGCAGTTACTGCATCTTGAACTGCTTTATCTTCTTTATCTGCAGGGTCAAGTTGACCTAAAGTTTTTGCTTTATCGATTGCTTTTTGTAACTCAGCTTTTTCAGCTTTTTGAACTAAATCTTTTTGAGCATCTTTCAACGCTTGTGTTGCTTCTTTAATATCTTCAGTTGTTTTGTTGTCTGGATTAGCCACAATTGCTTTACCATCATTTTCTTTTTCATTTAATGGCGTAACTGAATTTGGCGTGAAACTATCTTTATCAAGTTTTGCAACTTTCGCTAGCTCTTCTTTCAATTCATCAAGCGCTGCTTGTTTTGCATCCGCTGCTTCTTTAGCTTCTTTTGCATCTTGTGCTTTTTTAGCATTAATCGCGTCATCTAATGCTTTTTTAGCTGCATCGACTGCTGCTTGATCCGCATTTTGATCTGCTTCAACTGCTTTCGCTGCTGTTAAAGCATCTTGAACTGCTTTATCTTCTGGGTCATTTGCATCCAATTGACCTAAACCTTCCGCTGTCGCGATTGATTTTTCAAGTTCAGCTTTATTTGCTTTAGCTTGTAATGCATTTTGCGCGTCTTTGATTGCTTTGGCTGCTTCTTTCAACTCTTGTGGAGTCTTAGAAGTAT
>NZ_KV840398.1:2803-43010 GCF_001839185.1 Staphylococcus sp. HMSC65H10
ATTCATCTAATGCATCTTGACGTTCTTTTGCTGCTAAAGCATCAGTTAATGTTTTAGTTGCTTGAGCGACTTGATCAGGTGTTGCATTGGCATTATCATTTACAGTTTTAGCTGCTGCTAAAGCATCTTGAACTGCTTTGTCTTCTTTATCTGCTGGATTTAAATCTTTTAATGCTTCTGCTTTGGCAATGGCTGCTTGTAATGCTGCTTTATCTGCTACAGGTTGTAATTGATTTTGTGCATCAGTAATTGCTTTGGCTGCCGCTTTTAATTCTGCAGGTGTTGCATTTGTATCTGCTGCTTTCGCTTTACCATCATTTAAGGCTGTTGTGAATGGTGCAACTGAATCTGGAGTAAAGCTATCTTTGTTAACAGCTTCTGCTGCTTTAATTGCTTTATTCAATTCATCTAAAGCGTCTTGACGTTCTTTCGCTGCTACAGCATCGTTTAATGCTTTTGTAGCTGCTTGAACCGCTTGAGGTGTAGCATTAGCATCTTCTTTAACAGTTTTAGCTGCTGCTAAGGCCTCTTGAACTGCTTTATCTTCTTTATCCGCTGCATCTAAGTTTGTTAAGGCTTCTGCTTTTTCAATCGCAGTTTGTAATGCAGTTTTATCCGCTCTATCTACTAAACCGGCTTCTGCTTCTTTAAGCGCTTGCGTTGCCGCTTTAATTTCTTCAGTTGTTTTAGCTTCTGGTGCTGCAACAATGGCTTTACCATCTGCTTCTTTTGTATTTAAAGGCGCTACACTGTTTGGTGTGTATTGATCTTTATTAAGACCAGCCACTTTTGCAAGCTCTGCTTTTAAAGCATCTAATGCATCTGCATGTTCCTTAGCTGCTACGGCATCATTTAATGTTTTTGTAGCTGCTTGAACTTCAGCTTGTGACGCATTTGGATTATCATTCACTTTTTTAGCTGCTGCTAAAGCATCTTGGACTGCTTTATCTTCTGCATCTGCGGGATTTAAACCTGTTAATGCTTCTGCTTTATCAATTGCTGCTTGTAATGCTGCTTTATCAGATTTAGCTTGTAATCCTTTTTCAGCATCTTTCAACGCTTGTGTTGCTGTTTTAATTTCATCAACTGTTTTATTTTCAGGGTTAGCAACAATCGCATTGCCTGCTGTTTCTTTTTCAGTTAATGGCGTAACGCTATCAGGTGTAAAGTTGTTTTTATCAATTTTAGCGACTTTTGCAAGTTCTGCTTTTAACTCATCAAGTGCTGCTTGTTTTAATGCATCTGCTGCATCTTGTGTTTGTTTTGCTTTAATTGCATTGTCTAATTCGACTTTCGCTGCATCTACAGCTGCTTGGTCAGCGTTTTGGTTCGCATCAACTTGTTTTGCTTTGTCTAAAGCTGCTTTAACTGCGTCATCTTCAGGATCTCCTGCTTTTAACGGTTGTAAAGCTTCAGCCGTTGCGATTGATTTTTCAAGCTCTGCTTTATTTGCTTTTTGTTTTAACGCATCTTTCGCAGTTTTAATTGCTTGTGCCGCTGCTTTAAGTTGTTCTGGTGTTGCATTTGAATCTGCTACTTTTGCTTTACCATCTGTAACTGCTTTTTCAAATGGTGTCACAGTTTCAGGTGTGTAATTAGCTTTTGTAACAGCTTCTGCATCTCTAATTGCTGCATTTAATTCATCCAAGGCATCTTGGTAAAGTTTTTTATCGATTGCTTTATTTAAAGTATCTGTTGCTTCTGCCACTTGTTGTGGAGTTGCATTACCATCTGCTTTGACTTGGTTTGCTTTTGCTAAAGCATCTTGAACTGCTTTATCTTCAGTATCAGCTGCATTAAGTTGACCTAAAGTACCCGCTTTTGCAATAGCTTTTTCTAATTCTGTTTTATCTGCTTGTTTCACAAGTGCTTTTTGTGCATCTGTTAATGCTTTTGTTGCTGCTTTGATTTCTTCTGTTGTTTTAGATTTTTCAGCTGCAACTACTGCATCTCCAGCTGTCACTTGTGCATTTAAAGTATTCACACTATCAGGCGTGAATGGTGCTTTATCTAACGCTTTGACTTCAGCTAATTTTGCTTTTAAAGCATCTAATGCATCTGCATGTTCTTTAGCCGCAATTGCATCATTAATAGCTTTTGTCGCATCAGCTACCTGTTGTGTTGTTACGTTCGCATTGTCTTTAACACCTTCACCTGCTGTTAGGGCATCTTTGACTGCTTTATCTTCAGCATCTGCTTCATTTAATGCACCTAATGCTTTGGCTTTATTAATTGCCGCTTCTAATGCTGATTTATCTGCATTATGTTGTAATTGTGCTTTTGCATCAGTGATTGCTTTTGCTGCTGCATCTAATTGTTCAGGTGTAGCTGTTTTATCTGCTGCTTTCGCTTCACCTGCTTTAATTGCTGCATCAAATGGTGTCACTGAAGCTGGTGTGTAATCTGCTTGGTTTACATCTTTCGCATCCTTAATTGCCGCATTCAAACGATCTAAAGCATCTTGATAAAGTTTTTGATCAATCGCTTTATTTAAATCAGCTGTCGCTTGATCAACTTGTTCTTTTGTGGCATTGCCATCTGCTTTAACTGTGTTTGCTGCTGCTAATTTATCTTGAACAGCTTTATCTTCAGTATCTGCTGGATTTAATGTACCTAAAGTACCTGCTTTATCGATTGCTTTTTGTAATTCTGTTTTATCTGCTTGGCGTACTAAACCAGAAATACTATCATTGATGTCTTTTGTCGCTTGTTCGATTTGTTCAACAGTATATTGTTTACGTACTGTTGGATCATCAGACATAGAAGCTGTTACTAATGGATTTACTTTTTGAATCGTATCTTTAACGGCTTGTAAGCTGTTTGGTGTATAACCATCTGTTTTTGCGACTTGTACACCTCTCATCACAGCTTGTTGTAGTTTTTCATATGCATCCGCTCTTAATTTTTCTTGGATAGCGTTATTTAAACTATTTTTACTGTCATCTACTGCTTTTTGAGTCGCATTTTGATCTGTATCTGTATTTTTCGCATTAGCTAAAGCTGTAATTAATTGTTGATCCATTGGTTTAGTTGGATCTAAGTTTGTATATTTACTTGCTTCTGCAATAGCTTTTTCTAAGTCTGTTTTATCTGCTTTACGCACTAATTGATCTTTAGCTTGTTTAACTTCTTGAGTTTTCGCATTAAATTGATCTGTTGAACCATTTTCAGGATGAGCAATTAATGCTTCTGCCTCAGTTAACTTCGCATCTAATGCTGCAACACTTTTTGGTGTGTAGTCATTTTTATTTACAGTTTTCGCATCTGCGACTGCTGCTTTTAATGCTTCAAGCGCTGTATTAGGCGTAACAACAATATTAAATGTTGAAGTACCAACATTCGTTGAAACATCTGTTGCGCTTACAGTTACTTTAAAAGTACCTTCGACTGTTGGTGTACCTGTAATTTGTTTTGTTGTTGGGTCAAATGATAATCCAGTTGGTAAACCTGTTACTGCTAATGTCGGCGCAACTTTAGAGTTATCTTCAGCATTTACATTAATTGGTGTCATCGGTGTATATGCTTCAGTTGTTTGATCTACAACCAAAGTAACATCTGGCGCTTTTGTATCTACTACTGTATACGTAAATGTTTTAGTAGTGCTTAAACCAGCATGGTCAGTTGCAGTTACAGTTATTGTAGACGTACCCACTGCAGTTGGTGTACCAGAGATTGTATTTGTAGCTTCATCAAATGTTACACCGGCAGGCAAACCTGTCACTGTTTTCGTATTAAGATGCTTACTATTATCTGTAATATCTAAAACTAACGGTTTCATTTCTGTATTAATATCTACTGTTGGCGCTGCTATATCACCAATTTTCGGTGCTTCAATATCTTTAACATAGTAAACAAGAAATTGACTCGCATTTGTTAATTTAATTGTTTTTTTAGTTTTATCATAAGTAGGCGCATGTGACGTATCTTCACTTAATAATTTATAGCCTTTGTCTGCTAAGTATGTGCTAGGGTCTTGTACAGTAATAATCTTATCAACATCACCTGAGGTACGGAGTGGTCTATCGATTAATTCTTGTAAATCTGTATCTACAAAATCTTCTTCTAATAAAGCAGCTGCAGTATATGTGAATTTTTCAAGTTTTACTTGTTGTAGGTTATATGCCCCACCAGTTGAAGCAGAAATGGATAAAGAATACTCATTTTTATGTGTATAACTAAAGTATTTTTTCATACTTTGTTTCCAGGTTTGACCTGCATATGTGATAGTCATTTCTTTCGTATCACCATCATAATCAATCGTAAATGGTTGGAATTGGTTATTTGATGGCTGAACATCTAACAATGCTGCTTTCCATCCAGGTAAACCTGGTTGAGTAGTTACTGTTCCCGCTTTGTCCGCGAATATAAATGCTCCAAATGCTCCTTTATTATAGAAATCAATCGGGTCTGGTTTAGTTTTACCTTTAGGGTCAAAGCTTTTATTAACATACGTGTCTAATTTAAATCCAAATGCATAAGAAAGTCCGCCCATTCCTAGTCCCGAACCGTACTCGCCAATGACGTTAGGATCACCTGGGTTGAAAACAAAGGCAAGTCCATCACCACCTGGATCTCCATCTCTAGAATGGCCTTCATATTTGTCCCCCAAGTTAACTGCTCCGGTAAAATGGAAGTCTTTATTAACGTTCATTTTTGTATCTAAAGTAATTGAACCTCTTAAACTTGGAAAATCAGGAGTTAATGTAGCAATACCTTTTGTTTGATCATAGTATGCAATCCCGTGAGTAATGAAGTATTGATTAAAGTTTTCAGGCGTCACCACGACATCATCTTTTAAAGAGGTATCAACTGAAAATGTACGTACTGCTGTCGTTGGTTCTTCTACTGCTGATCTTAATTTTGTCACTTGTGGGCTGTATAAATCTTTTTGTGCTGAACCTTGCTCAAGTAAAAGTTTTAACACTTCTGCTTTAATTTGATCCTCTGTTAAATCTGTAGTATCGATAACAGCTAATGCTGCATCTACTTTTGAACTGTCATAATCTGAGGCAAGTTCAGTTTTTACTTTATCTACCTTTTGTTCGGTAGATAGCGGTGTTGATTCTATTGTTGGTGTTGCTTGGTCTGTTGGTGTTGCTTGGTCTGTTGAAGTCACTGTTTTAGCTTCTGAAGTATTGTTTGTTTCAGAAGTTGTTGCTGATATTGTATCAGCTTTAGTTTCTTCTTTAACTGACTCAGTTGTTGATTTAGGAACTTCAGTAGTAGCTGCTGATTGTTCTTTTGTAGAATCAACTGTTTTCGTTTGTTCGGCTTCAGCTTGTTTCACTGCTTCAGCTTCTGCTTTTTGTGCTTTGTCAACAACTGCTTGAACGTCAGCTTCAGTTTGAGCTTGTTTGACTTCAGCAGTATATTGTTTAACTGTTTCTTCAGTTAAATGTGTAAATGTAGAAAGTTTAGACAATGCGTCTGTCTTAACTGTCTCCAATACATTGGATGTAGTTTGAGTGTTTCCAGCTTGTTGAATAGTGTCTGTTATTTTATCTTGTGGCACTGTGTTCTCTACCGGTTCTTGTTGGGATGTACTTGTATCTTTAGATGCCTCTACAACTGTGTTATCGTTTGTGCTCTCCGCTGCTTTGGCTTCGCCATTGTGACCTAAGAATAAAAGTGATCCAATAAGAATAGATGCTGTACCTACAGTAAATCTTCTAATTGAATAGCGATTTCTTAAGTTAGGCAAAAAATCCAACTTCTTCATTTGATGTCCTCCGATATATTAAATTTTGAACTACTTTATAATTATAAAACGGAGTGACACAATTGTATATAAAATAGGTTCCATGAAGTTTTAATGGTATTTTATAGTATTCAGTTATTTATTTTAAAAATAATGGTGCATAATACATATAAACTACGGTTGCATCTACTATTACCGGCATATTTTAATGTGCACAATAAGACTTTCAACATTATAGTTTATAAGCATCAACATAATTTCTACATGTAAAATTTACAAAAACGTAACACAAACGTAATAAAACAAAGCGAGATTATAGTATACTTTAAGGGTTAAACCTTATAGCACTCTATAATCTCGCTTACTTTTTAATACATATGATGTTTTTTAGTTTAAGCTTACTGTCTATTTATAACCCGCATGTACCTTCTAATGACAATGCCGCTTCAGCTTGTTTCTGACATTCTTCTATAGGAAGTTTTTCTTCAAATGAATACATAAAGATATCCTGGAACTTTTGTGCTAATGCCTGTGTATCGTCAATTTGATGAACTGCATCCATCATTTCATACACTTCAGCATCCCCCATCGTTTGATCCTGAAAGTTCATCGGATTCCAATCTGCGAGTTGTTGATATAACGCAATATTGACCTCGTTCTTTTCCACTGAGAATTAACCTCCTTTATCTTTTCTTAAAATAAGCCCGATTTGCGTCACCACAAATCGAGCTGCATCATCTATTTGAAATGCTTGTCTACTTATTTTTCTTCAACGTCAATTGATTCAATAACTACATCATGAACTGGTTTGTCTTGAGGACCTACTTTAGTATTTGCGATATCTTCTAAAGTATTTTCACCTTCAACAAGTTGACCAAATACTGTGTGTTTTTGGTCTAACCAAGGTGTTCCGCCTTTTTCACCGTATGCTTCTACGATTGGTTTTGGCCAACCGCCATCAGCTAATTGATTCAACATGTTTTCAGGTACTTCTTTCATTTGTACGATGAAGAATTGTGAACCGTTTGTGTTAGGTCCAGCGTTCGCCATTGATAATGCGCCATATAAGTTGAATGCTTCCATAGAGAATTCATCTTCAAACGCACCACCGTAAATACTTTCACCGCCCATACCAGTTGCTGTTGGGTCGCCGCCTTGTACCATAAAATCGTTGATAATACGGTGGAAAGTAATGCCGTTATAATAACCATTTTTAGCATGTGTCACAAAGTTTTCAACAGTTTTTGGTGCTAAATCAGGAAATAGTTTAAAAGTCATGTCACCTTTATTTGTGTGCATTACGACTTTAATTTCATTATCTTGGATTTCTTTATTTAATTGAGGATAGTTTGCCATAATTAATACTCCATTCATGTTAAGATTGATGTATCTCAATATTAACATATACCACAGAAAGGAAGTATTAAAATGTTATATCGTTTTTCACATAAAACAGGAAGCTATGGTGTTTCAATTGTAGAAGAGAAAGACAACGGTGAAGTCTTAGTTCAAGTTGAACAAGTCATCAAACATCCTAAACAAGGTGATTTACATGATCCAACAGCAACAGAGGCCGTCTTCTTCCATGAACGTCGCGCACTCAGTCATTATGAAAAAAGATTCACACCTAAATCAAAATTACGTGAATTCAATGTTGAACCTTTAGATTATGTAGATTCTTTACAACAAGCGATTACAAATTATGAAGAACAATTAAAACAAGAAAATACTGAACATGCGAAAATGTCTTTACACAATTTAAATACGCTAAAGAATGATTATGGCATTCAGTACAAACAAAATTTTAAATAATTTATTATGGGTTTCTTCTTATTTAAAAGACCCCCGAAATGTAAGCGTGTTACCGGAAAACAAGGTTTTTACACACTTCACATTGATGTATAATGAGGTTATCTTATATTCAAAGGAGGACAAATAATGAGTTGGTTACATGCAGCGGTATTGGTGCCGTTCATTTTTGCACTCATTATCCCTATTGTTTATCGTTTCATTAAGCGTATACATATAGGATGGTTCACATTACCTGTCCCCGTCGTTTTATTTATTTATTTCTTAACTTATATTTCGACAACGATGTCAGGTAAAACACGTTTTGCGGAATTACCATGGATGCCGCAAATTGGTATGAACTACAATTTATATGTTGATGGATTAAGCTTATTGTTCAGTTTATTGATTACAGGTATTGGTGCTTTAGTTACCTTCTATTCAATTAGCTATTTAAGCAAAAAGGAACAATTGGGTAATTTCTATTGTTATTTATTACTCTTTATGGGTGCAATGCTAGGCGTCGTGTTATCAGATAACGTCTTTATGCTGTATTTATTCTGGGAAATGACATCATTTTCTAGTTTCTTATTAATTTCATTTTGGCGTACTAGAGAGGCTTCACTCTATGGTGCTCAAAAGTCATTATTAATTACAGTATTTGGCGGCTTATCTTTACTCGGCGGCTTTATCTTAATGACACTTTCAGGACATTCAACAAGTATTCGCCATCTTATTGCACATGCCTCTGAGATTCAATCAAGCCCGTTCTTTATCTTGGCTATGATTTTAATACTCTTTGGTGCAATGACAAAATCAGCGCAATTTCCATTTTATATCTGGTTACCAGATGCAATGGAAGCACCTACGCCAGTCAGTGCTTATCTGCACTCTGCAACAATGGTCAAAGCGGGCATTTACTTAGTTGCACGACTTACACCAATCTTTGCATTATCACAAGGTTGGATTTGGACAGTCACTGCAATTGGATTAGTCACATTATTCTGGGCATCTTTAAATGCGACAAAACAGTCAGATTTGAAAGGTATCTTAGCTTTCTCAACTGTTTCACAACTCGGTATGGTCATGTCAATGCTTGGTATCGGAGCTGTCAGCTTCCACTTCCAAGGTTCACAAAGTCAATTTTATGCAGCCGCATTTATCGCAGCAGTCTTTCATTTAATTAACCATGCCACATTCAAATGTGCACTCTTCATGGTTGCAGGTATTATCGATCACGAAACCGGAACACGTGACGTACGTAAACTCGGTGGTTTAATGACAATTATGCCGATTTCATTTACAATTACAGTCATTTCAGCGTTAAGTATGGCTGGTGTGCCGCCATTTAACGGTTTCTTATCAAAAGAGAGCTTCCTTGAAGCAATGATTAATGTTACACAAGCACCTCTTTTCAGCTTGAACACGTTAGGTGTCTTGATTCCAATTGTCGCGATTTTAGGTAGTATCTTTACATTTGTATATTCAGTCAGATTTATCGGTCAAATTTTCTGGGGTTCATACAAACCTGAATCTTTACCACATAAACCACACGAACCATCAGTGTTAATGTGGATTGCTCCTGCTTTCTTAGCAGTATTAGTAGTGGTATTCGGTTTATTCCCAACATTATTAGCAAAACCGATTATTGATCCGGCAAGCCAAGCAATACGTAATGCGAAGTTGCCAGATGCAGAATTTCATTTATTCCATGGATTCACACCTGCATTCTTCTCAACTTTAGTTATTTACGCAATCGGTATTCTATTAATCTTCACTTATCATAAGTGGGTTAAAGTTCTAGAGAATATCCCAGAGCGTCTCGAACTAAATCATTTCTATGATCGTTCAGCAGACAACTTACCGGTATTCTCTAAACAAGTGACACATACTTACATGAGCGGATTTATCCGTAATAAACTTGTAGTCATTATGGGCAGTTTAATCGTATTAACTGCTGTTACTGTACTTGCATTGCCATTTGCATTTGATTTCAGTCATGTCAGTCGTGTACGTTCATATGAAGTTATCATTGTTGTGATGATTTTAGCAGCTGCAATTATGTTAGTCTTTGCACGTTCAAGACTGTTCAGTATTATCATGCTGAGTGCTGTGGGTTATTCTATGGCGATATTCTATATCTTCTTTAACGCACCAGACTTAGCATTAACACAATTCGTAGTTGAAACAATTTCAACCGCATTGTTCTTATTATGTTTCTACCATTTACCAAACTTAAACCGTTATAACGAAACGACTTCATTTAAAGTAACAAACGCCGTAATCGCGGCTGGTGTCGGTATCGTAGTAACAATCCTTGGTTTAATCGCATATGGTAATAAACATTTCGATTCTATTGCGGCTTACTACAAAGAAAATGTCCATAGTTTAGCACATGGTAACAACATGGTTAACGTTATTCTTGTTGACTTCCGTGGTACCGATACTTTATTCGAATCATCTGTATTAGGTATCGCTGGTCTAGCAGTTTACACATTAATTAAATTACGTTCTAAACATAAAAATGGTTATGAAAGGGTGGATGAAAATGAACAAACAGAAAAATGATATTATCTTTCAATACTCAACAGTAGTCATTTTCTTCTTAATTGTCATGTTCGCCTTTTCACTATTCCTAAATGGACATTACCAACCCGGTGGCGGATTCATTGGAGGTTTACTTGTTTCAAGTTCATTAGTACTCGTTGCGGTGGCCTTCGATGTGAAAACAATGCGTAAAATTTTCCCGTGGGATTTTAAGAAGCTGATTGCGATTGGTCTTACATTTTGTGTTATGACACCTGTTGCAAGCTGGTTCTATCACAAAAACTTCTTTACACATAAAGTATTCGAAGTACCGCTTCCACTCTTAAAACCTATGGAGATCCATACAGCATTATTCTTTGACCTAGGCGTATTATTAGCCGTTGTCGGTACAGTAATGACAATTATTTTAGCGATTGGAGAGAATGAGTAATGGAAATAATTATGATTATTGTTTGCGGTATCTTAACATCAATCAGTATCTATCTCATTTTGTCTAAGAGCTTGATTCGAATCATTATTGGTACCGCAGTTCAAACACATGCTGCAAACTTGTTTTTAATCACAATGGGCGGCTTAGGTGAAGGCTCTGTTCCAATCTTTAAATACGGAACAAAAAGTTATGTCGACCCTATCCCGCAAGCGTTAATCTTAACTGCGATTGTTATTTCATTCGCAGTTACAGCGTTCTTCTTAGTACTTGCTTTCAGAAGCTATAAGGAACTTGGAACTGACAACGTAGAACAAATGAAGGGAGTGCCAGAAGATGATGATGCTAGATAACTTAATCGCTGCGATGTTGATTACACCTATGATTACTGCAGTGATTCTTGTATTTATCGGCAAGCGTCCTTTCATTAAACGTTATGTCGCTTTAGGCGGATCTTTAATCGCATTAGGTCTTGCCATTTGGAACTTTATCAACGTATGGCACCATGGACCTTTGAAATTAGAATTAGGTTCTTGGAAAGCACCATACAGTATCGTATTTGTACTTGATTTATTCAGTGCAACATTAGTAATTACTAGTTTAATTGTAACTATATTGATTATTTTGTTCTCATATCAATCAATCGGTTTACACCGTGAAACATATTATTACTATTTCGCAGTCATGTTCATGGAAACAGGTATTATCGGTGCATTTATCACAGGTGATATCTTCAACATGTTCGTATTCTTCGAAGTATTCTTGATTTCTTCATACTCCCTACTCGTTATTGGCGGTACGAAGATACAATTACAAGAAACGATCAAATACTTACTTGTGAACGTTGCATCCTCAGCCTTCTTCGTAGTGGCTGTTGGTATCTTGTACGCAGTTGTCGGAACATTGAACATGGCAGATATCAGTCAGAAATTGGGACACTTATCTGATACACAAAGCGGACTTGTCAGCATTGTATTCGTGATGTTCCTCTTTGTATTCGCAACGAAAGCCGGTGCCTTCCCTATGTACGTATGGTTACCTGGGGCTTACTATGCACCACCGTTTGCGATTATCGCATTCTTTGGTGCCTTGCTTACGAAAGTCGGCGTTTATGCGATTGCGAGAACATTAAGTTTATTCTTTGCACACACACTGACATTCTCGCACTACACAGTACTGATCTTAGCGTTATTAACGATTATCTTCGGTTCTATCGGGGCAATCAGCTTCAATGATACGAAGAAAATCATTTTATATAACATCATGATTGCGGTTGGTATCATCCTAGTTGGTGTGGCAATGATGAATGAAGCTGGTATCATCGGCGCATTATATTACACAGTTAATGACATGTTGATTAAAGCAGCATTATTCTTCTTAATCGGTGTCATGCTTAAAATCACTGGTACCACAGATATCAGAAAGTTCGGTGGATTGATAAAACATTATCCTGTTTTAGGATGGACATTCTTTATCGCATGTTTAAACCTTGCAGGTATTCCACCTTTCAGCGGTTTCTACGGTAAAATGTATATCGTTCGTGCCGCATTTGAACAAGGATTTTATATCAGCGGTATTGTCGTCTTATTATCTAGTCTCTTAATTTTATATTCTGTGATGAAGATTTTTATCAGAGGATTCTTCGGAGAGTCAAAAGGTTATACATTTAATCCGCATTTACACTACCGCGGCCTATTAAGTGTCGCAATTCTAGCTGTTGCGCTATGTGTGGTCTTTAGTTTCGCAGCGGAATGGTTGTATCCATTCGTTAAAGAAGCAGCTGTCACATTCTATAATCCTAAAGCATATATCGACAGCGTACTGGGGGTGAAATAATATGGCAATTCAAGTACTCGTGAATCTATTACTTGCTATATTTTGGCTGTTCGTTAATGACAGCTACACTCTTAATAACTTTGTATTAGGATACGTCTTCGGTTTATTACTCGTATTCTTAATGCGTAAGTTACTACCTGGACGTTTCTATGTGGTTACACTTTATTACGTAATCAAATTGATGATTATCTTCTTAGTTGAACTCATCAAAGCGAATATTGATGTAATCCGCATTGTCATTAAACCGAAAATGGATAACGAACCTGCATTCTTTGTCTACGATACAGATTTAAAAGAACCATGGGAAGTTGTCGTATTAAGTACACTCATCACCCTTACACCAGGGACTATCGTTCTTGGCGTCAGTGATGATAACAAGAAAATCTATATTCATTGTTTAGATTTCAGCACGAAAGAAGAGGAAGTTGAAGGTATTAAATCTTCCTTAGAAAAAGCTGTCAGAGAGGTGGGAGAAGCATAATGTTTGCCTATAATGTCGTTATTATAATCGCATTGATTGTCGTTGCACTTTCGATACTCGGTATGTTGGTACGTGTGATTCTCGGCCCTTCTCTTGCCGACAGAGTCGTAGCTTTAGATGCGATCGGTATTCAATTTATGGCGATTGTTGCTCTGTTCAGTATCTTCCTAGATACCAAATACATGATTGTAACAATCCTGTTAATTGGAATCATCGCATTCTTAGGTACAGCTGTCTTCGCGAAATACATGCAGGAAGGTAAGGTGATTGAACATGATCGACGCGATAATGATTAGTTTGTCATTATTCTTTGTAGTTGTCGGTGCGATTATCAGTGCCCTTTCTGCCATTGGTCTTTTACGTTTGAAAGATGTTTATGGCCGTGCACATGCTGCTGGTAAAGCAGCAACCTTAGGTTCAATGAGTTTATTATTAGGTGTCTTCTTATTCTTTATTGGCCATGATCATTATGTGAATCCACAATTGATTATTGGGATTTTATTCATCTTGATTACTGGACCTTTATCCAGTCACTTAATTATCAAAGCATCTTATAAAATTAAAACACCTTACTCACGTTCGACTAAGTTAGACGAAATGAGTGAATTACAAAAAGATAAGCCAAAAGCAGCTGACAAATCTTAATGGATCCAGACGCCGTAAAGTACTGTGACAACAGTATATTACGGCGTCTTTTCTTTGGGCTTCAGCTTGTGATGCAAAAAGAAATGTGCTATATTAATTAAATCGAAACAATTACGATTTAAGAAGGTGACGCTATGTCTTGGACAATTATTGGCGGTGGCATTCACGCCGTTACTATTGCGATTAAACTCCGTGCTTCAGGTTTAGCAGCTGAAGACTTAACAATTATAGATCCTCATGATTCACTATGCGAACAATTTGATGATTTCTCTTGCCGTATCGGTATGCCGTTTTTACGCTCACCACATGTACACCATGTTCATCCTGACCCTTTCCATTTGAAGCATTTTGCGAAAACAAATCAATATACAGGTGCTACTTATGGTAAATATCAACGTCCACAACGCGATATGTTTATGGATCATGTGCATAAAATGCTTCATGAATTCGATTTAAACAGTCGTCATATTAAAGATGTGGCTGTTAATATAGACCGTGTTGACGGTCAATGGCAAGTCGATATGAAAGCACACGACACTGTCACAAGCGATTATCTCCTTCTCGCTATCGGCAGTAACAATATTCCGCATATTCCAGATATGTATATCAATCAGCCTGATGTGAAACATATCTTTGATGATGAAACAATTCCTTATCAAGATGCCTCACATGTCATAGGCAGTGGTATTTCAGCAGCCCATTTAACATTAAAATTGATTGAAGAATCAAGAGCTGAAACGGTTCACTTATGGATGAATAAACCCATTGAAGTCTATGACTTCGATGCAGATCCAGGTTGGTTAGGCCCTAAAAACATGACACGCTATCGTGAAATCGATTCATCTAAAGAACGATTAAGTATTATTGCGCAAGAACGTCATAAGGGTTCTATGCCTAAAGAGTTATATTTACGTCTAAAAAAACACGTACAAGATGGACAACTTCAAATCCATGTGAATGAAATTCAAGCAGTAAAAAATCATAGGATTATTACTGAAAATGAAAGTTATGAATATGACCATATACTGCTTGCGACAGGCTTCAAAAATAACATTATGCAAATGCCTGTCATTCAAAGCTTTGTGGAAAATACACAAGCACCTTTAACAGAAACAAAACATCCAGTCTTAAATGAAAGTTTAGAATGGTTGCCAGGTGTATTTGTTTCAGGCGCACTCGCTGATATTGAATTAGGTCCATTTGCGAGAAGTTTTGCGGGAAGCAGAGAAGCTGCAAGCCGTATTTCAAAAGCATTTATCAATCAAGAAGAGAAAGTTTCTTAATATAAAGAAAAGGTTCCCTCGTCATTTGACCAAAGGGAACCTTTTTCTATCTATTTATCTTTATAATCACATATCGCGTTTTTATAGTTCCTTACACACTAAAAAAGCAGTAAAGTTACGCTTCTTAAAGTAACTTTACTGCTTAAATATTATCATCTATTTACGTGGTTTCAACATCATCGTTCCACGCATGACACTAATTAATTTGTCTTGATCATCTACAAGGTTGATATTCCAAACTTGTGTCGAACGACCTCCATGAATCAATTCCGCAATCGCATATACATAGCCGTCTATAGCTGAACGGATATGATTTGTATTCATTTCAAGCCCTACTGGAATGACCTTATCCGTATCTACCATGTGTGCAGCACCAATAGAACAAGCTGTTTCACCGAGTGCCATGGTTGCGCCACCATGAAGGTAGCCGAAAGGTTGTTTTACTTTATCACTGACAGGCATTTTCATTTTAACGTAACCTGATTCGACTTTAAGCACTTCCATTTCTAATGTTTCTAATAAATTCGTCATCCCATTCTCTCCTATCGACTAGATTACTTCTATAATATCATAGCCGCAATCGTACCGAAGACCATTAACGGTATGTTATAGAATACGAAAGTCGGAATACATGTATCTCTAATGTGATCGTGTTGATCATCTACATCAAGCCCTGCAGTCGGTCCTAAAGTTGAATCACTGGCTGGTGAACCTGAGTCACCTAAGGCACCTGCTGTACCGATGAGTGCGATTAATGCCATTGTGCTCATACCAAGTTGTTCACCTAGTGGAATAAACAGTGCTGCAATAATTGGAATCGTCGCGAATGATGAACCGATACCTAATGTGACGATTAAACCAATTACATACATTAAAATAATCGCGATTAATTTATTATCTCCAGTCATGTTGGCGATACTTTCTACTAAACCTTTAACATCGCCTGTCGCATTCATAATCCCTGCGAAACCATTCGCAGTTAAAATAACGACACCAATGTAAGCCATGATTTTAATACCTTCTGTAAATTGTTTGTCCAATTCAAACCATTTGAATGAACGAGAAAGGAAGAAGACCATCACACCGGCTAACGCACCGAAAATCATTGACTCAGTGAATGTTTGAACTAAGAATGTTGCTAAAATCGCTACAATTGTTACACCTAAAACATATGGTTTTAATTCCTTAGGCGCATTTTCAATTGCTTTATCTTTTTTATATTCACGTGGTTTTCTGTAATAGAACATACCTAAAGCTAAACCGACGATATATCCTAATGATGGAATCAATAATGATTTCCAGATCATATCAAATTCAATTTGGTGGTGTGCTTTGGTAAATCCAGTTTGAATAATTTGGTGATAGATTTGACCAAATCCATAAGGAAGTAATAAATATGGAAAACACAAACCGAAACTGATAACTAAGGCAATTTGACGTCTATCAATATTTAATTCATTAAATAAACTTAATAACGGTGGAATTACAATTGGGATGAACGCAATATGTACAGGAATCAAGTTCTGACTACTCATACTTAATAATAATAAAGCAACAATTAAAATAACTTTAATCGTAGAGCGAGAAACTTTCGTATTCTCTGCTTTGATTAAGTTGATGATTTTACCTACTAAGTAATCTGTAATGCCACTATAAGAAATTAATGCCGCGAAGCCTCCTAATAAAGCATAGCTTAAGGCTACTTCTGCCCCATCTACGATGTTATCCGTAAAGACATGGATGACTTTTTCTACTGACATCCCTGCGACTAGACCGCCAACTAATCCGCTGACGAACAGACTTAAAACAACGTTCAGTCTGAATAAACATAAAACAATCATTAATAAAACTGCGACTACTACTGCGTTAACCATTTTGCGTTACCCCTTTACTACATTATCGAACTAAAGTGTTATGTTAGTATAATAACAGTCCACTTTAGAGATGTCAATACAACATTATGTATTTCTAACACAATATAAAATACCCATCTCAATCAAAATTGAGACAGGCATTTTATGGTAGTTTAAATTTTAAGATTGTCTTAACCAATCTACTATACTATGGATTAAATAACCCGTTGGCCCTTTAGGACCATTGTAGTCTGATTTAGATGTCGTTGCTGGACCTGCAATGTCAAAATGCAAGTGCGGTGTACCAGCACTGAAGTGCATAATAAAGGCTGCCGCAAAGAGCGCTTTGCCCATGCCATTTGTATGATTGACTAAGTCAGCGACTTCACTGCGTTTGATTAAACTGCGCTCAGTAGCTGTAACAGGCAATTCATAAGTCCATTCCCCATTACGTTGTGTCAGTGCTGTAATAGCATCTAACGGTGCGTTGTTATTATTTTTAAAGACAGCTGCTTTATCAAAGCCGAGTGCCGCAATAGCAGCTCCAGTAAGTGTCGCGAAGTCTAAAATCACTTTCGGTTCATGTTGTACTGCTTGGAAAACAGCATCGCCTAATACGAGACGCCCTTCAGCATCAGTATTTAATACCTCTACAGTTTCTCCGCTCATAGCTGTAAAGACATCATCTGGTTTCATAGCCGCTTCATTAATCATATTTTCAGCAGATGCAATGATACCTACGATATTCACAGGTAAAGCTAATCGATGTGCCGCTTCAATCATCCCTACTACATTTGCCGCGCCACACATATCAAATTTCATCTCTTGCATACCAGGTTTAGATTTAATAGAGTAACCGCCTGAATCATAAGTGATACCTTTACCGACTAACGCGATTGGTGCCGCGTCAGGGTCATCTGCACCTTGATAAGTCATTGTGATTAATCTAGGACCATTTGCGGAACCTTTACCGACAGCATGGATTAAACCGAACCCTTCCGCTTGTAACGTTTCTGCGTCTTTCACATCAACTTCTACTGCCGTTTCTGCGAAATGACCTGAAATAAGTTCCGCAAAATAAGCAGGAGTTAAAATGTTAGGCGGAATATTACTTAAATCTCTCGCAATTTTAATACCTTCTCCAACTACTTCACCATCTTTAATGGCAGTAATTTCGTCTGGTTCTGCTTGATGTAATTTTAGATTTAAGTGATACGGTACTTTCTTATCTGATTTATAATTATCAAAAACATATAATGCTTTTTTACCTTGTAGGCCGAATAATTCAGCCATTTCATTTTTAGAAATCGCTTTTGATGCGAATGTTGAGAATAATACATCCGCTTCTGTTACATGTTCTGCTTTTAAATACTGCAGTAAGTTTCCGTATACTTTCATTATTTGAATACGATCTAACTGCTTCAAATTGCCAAGTCCTACCGTAATCAAACGAACTTTAATATCTCCTGTTTCAAAGAACGTCGAACTGACTTTACCCACTTCACTATGAATCATATGGTGGTGCTTATATGTATCTAAAGCATCCGATAAATCATGACCTTGAACTGTGACTGTTCCTAATTGATTCAAGTGATCTGGCAAGCCGAGTACTAACGTGTTGCTGATTAATTCATTTTGTTCGTCAAATGTTATTTGTATTGGCATAATGTCTCCTCCATAAGATACAAAAGAGGTTGGTAAAAGCTGTTTATCAACAGTTTTGCCAACCTCTTAAAGTCTATATTAGCCGGCTTTTATGCATATAGCCGTATTATCATATTAGGTTAATATTAGAATTTACCTTTTTTGAATGCTAAGCCGATACCGCCAAGTTTGAAGATTGAACGAGTATCGATAACTTTTTTCATGAATGCTGCTTTTTTACCTACGATATTTTTACCGTAAACAACACCAATACCGTCATTAGCGCCTAATGAGCATACTGTACCACGGTTTACGTAGTTGAATGGCTCTTTAGGTTGACCATGTAAGATATTTTTGATGTTTTGAGCAACGTTTTCACCTTGTTGCATTGCGATTTGTGCAGTTGTTGGTAATGGGCGTTCTTCACCTTCAGGAATGTAAGCTGATACGTCACCGATTACGAATGTTTCGCTATAACCTGGTGCAGTTAAGTCTTGGTTTACAACTAAACGACCACGTTTAACGCCATCGAATGATTCTTCCATTAATTTGCTTCCGCGTACACCAGCAGCCCATACTGAAGTGTTCGCTTCTAATTGTTCTTCTTTGTCGCCGACTTTAACTACGAAACCTTTTTCGTTTGCGCCAACAATCGGTGTACCGATTTTGAATTCAACGCCGCGTTCTTCTAAGTAGTTAACAGCGTGGTTAACTAATTCGTCGTCGAACATTGGAAGCATTTTAGGTGCTGCTTCAACACAAGTGATTTTAACTTTGTCACGGTCTACACCGTATTTGTTTGATAATTCATCAACGCGTTCAGTTAATTCACCTAAGAATTCGATACCAGTGAAGCCTGCGCCACCTACTAAGAATGCAAGATCTTTAGGATCTTTTTCTTTTGAAGATGCATAGTTCGCAAATTTATCTTCGATGTGACGAGATAATTCACGTGCAGTGTGGATGTTTTCGATTTGGTAAGCATGTTCTAACATACCTTTGATACCGAATGTTTCACTGATGAATCCTAAACCAACCACTAAGATGTCATAGTTGAAACGACCATTGTTTGTTTCTACTACTTTAGCTTGTGGATCGATTTTTGTTACTTCTGCTTTAAGGAATTTCACTTTATCTTGCTTGATTACACTTTCGATTGGGAAGATAATATCTTCATAGTTTACAGTACCTGCTGATGCTTCATGTAAAAGTACTGATTCATAGTGATAATCATCTCTATTGATTAAAGTGATGTCAGCTTCGCCAGCTGGTAAAATCTTTTGTAATTTTGTTACAGTTTGCAAACCTGCATAACCTGCCCCTAAAACAATAACTTTTTTTGTTTCAGCCATTTTATTCACCTATGCTTTCTTAAAATTTTTGTTAGTATACGCTATCTTAATATATACCCCATTTGATTGAAAAAATGTCAAAATAAAGACAAATGCCATTCCTCTTAATTCTATAATTAACCAAACACTTTTTCAAGGTAATACTAAGAAAACAACTGATAATTTCAGAATTTACTGATTCTCAAGTACCTTTATTATGGTCATAGTTAGTTGGAATTTTAAAGTAAAAACATTTTCCAACTAAAAAAGAGTTGAGGAATATCCCCAACTCTGAATTGTATAAATGAAAATTGATTAACAATCTTCAGGTTGTCCAGCTACTTTCGCTGTTCTAAATGAGCTGCCGCAACCGCATGATGCAATCGCATTTGGATTATCAATTTGGAATCCGCCGCCCATTAATGATTGTTTAAAATCAATTGTTGTACCTTCAAGTACTGGTTTATCATATTTGTCGACTAATACTTTAAGACCGTAGAATTCGATAACTTCATCGTTCTCCCCTGGTTCTTGTTCTGCTGACATGCCGTAAGTTAAACCTGTGCAACCGCCGCCGTTCACTTTAATTTTCAAGTATCCGTCTGGCATATCGTTGCTTTCTAACATACTTTTGACTTCATAAGCTGCAGCTTCTGTCAAAACCACTGTAGACATATTATATTCCTCCTTGTAACACGTCTTTCTATTGAATAAAACTTAGAAAATCCAAGTTTCCTCTATATGCTTATAAATATTTTGCAATAAATCGTCTGGTGAATCTCCTTCAACAATATCACCATTCACTAATGCATACAAGCCACTCGAACATACACCACAGTTTTGCAGACAACCATATTCTAAGACATCTACACCTGGGTCTTGGTCCAACTGATTGTATACATAGTCTCCGCCTTTTGCCATGTTTGAAATGCAAAATTCTACAATTGGATTCATAATGCACCTCTTCATATTTTTGAGTCATACAATTATAACATATTTCACTGACTTTCTCTTGGGTTTGAACAGATTTTTTCCTTTTAGAACATTGTTTGTCTGAAATGTGAAAAAAGATTATAATAAATGAAAGCGTATTTTTAGAGAAAGCTTCTAAAATGACGTTGGTTACAATTCAACATAGCTTTCAGTCATCAAGCAGTGATGCAGCGTTATATAAATCTTGATAAGAGGGGTTATCGGAATGAAGAATTTAGTAATGTTAGGTGGCGGTTATGGTAACATGCGTGTTTTATCGCATATTTTACCAGATGCATTACCAAAGGACTACACTATCACTTTGATTGATCGTATGCCTTATCACGGTTTGAAACCAGAATATTATGCTCTGGCAGCGGGGACCAAATCAGATAAAGATGTACGATTACAGTTTCCGGAATCTGAGAAACTTAATGTTGTTTACGGGGAAATCTCAGCTATTGATTTAGATGACCAAATTGTTTCTGTCGGTGATACCAAAGTAGATTATGATGAACTTATTATCGGACTTGGGTGCGAGGATAAGTATCATAATGTACCAGGTGCTGATGAATTCACTTACAGTATTCAAACACTATCTAAATCTCGTAAAACTTACCACACGATTAACGAATTGCAAGCGGGGGCAAAAGTCGCAATTGTGGGTGCTGGACTTAGCGGTATTGAGCTTGCAAGTGAGTTGCGTGAAAGCCGTTCAGATTTAGACATCAAACTTTACGATCGCGGAGAACGTATTTTAGCACGTTTCCCAGAAAAATTAAGTCGCTTTATTGAAAAGTGGTTCCGTAAGCATAACGTGACAGTCGTACCGAATTCAAATATCAATAAAGTAGAACCAGGTCTGATTTATAATCATGATGAACCTGAAGAAGTAGATTTAGTCGTATGGACTGCAGGGATTCAACCTGTTTCAGTGGTGCGAAATTTACCTGTTGATGTAAATAAAAACGGTGCAGTGATTATTAACCAATATCATCAAGTACCGACTTATCGCAATGTTTATGTCGTTGGTGATTGCGCAAACTTACCGCATGCACCAAGTGCACAACTTGCTGAGGTTCAAGGAGACCAAATTGCTGATGTGTTGAAGAAACAATGGCAAGGTGAAGCATTACCTGATAAAATGCCTGAACTTAAAGTACAAGGCTTCCTAGGGTCACTTGGAGACAAACAAGGTTTCGCTTATGTGATGGACCGTCCACTCACAGGACGCATCGCCTCTATTTTGAAATCAGGTGTCTTATGGTTGTATAAATATCATAACGGTTAATAAAAAGATGATTATAAACAAACGCTCAAGTACATGTATTTCAGTACTTGAGCGTTTTCAAACTAAAACAAGCCCTCTTTTGTTTTAGCTGTTGATTCTATTGTGCTACAAAATGTTCATCAATGAATCTTGTAATTGGTTTAAGTTGTACATAGCCGTCTGCCACATACATATCGTTCATTGTAACTAATGGATAAAATAATTCATCATTTTCAATTTGCTCGATAAATTGTTGATCATGATCTGTTAAATTTTCAGTATCTTTTTCAAAATCAATATATGTGTATTCAAAGTTGATATCAGGATATTTACGTTCTAACAAGGCTTTCAGCCAATCATACGTGTCTTGAGATGTCGGCGCATTCACACAACTTGCGCATACTACATCTGCCCCATAAACTACTACGCTAACTTTAGTCATTTGGTTCCCCTCCATAGATTTTTTTCTCTAAGTCTATTATAATAAATAAACAAGCAAAATATGAAATTATATACTTGGAAGGAGATATATCCATGCCAACTGAAAATACAACAATGTTTGATCAAGTCGCAGTAGTAATCGAGCGTTTACGTCCATTCTTATTAAGAGATGGCGGAGATTGTACATTAATCGATGTGGAAGACGGTATTGTTAAATTACAATTACACGGTGCATGCAACACATGCCCAAGTTCTACAATCACATTAAAAGCAGGTATCGAGCGCGCATTGCTTGAAGAAGTACCTGGTGTAGTTGAAGTAGAACAAGTCTTCTAATCAACTTAAATAAATCGCATGACGAGGTAAGCACAGTCTGTTTTAACAGCTGTGCTTCTTTTTATTTTGTATAAGCTTTAATAATCTGACTTAGGCATTCTGCTGCGCCTTGTTTACCTACTAAATCATCATAATATTTTTTGAATCTATCATCTGTTATATAAAGTTCAGCCATAGCTTGATGATAACCTTCACTATATTGACCACTCATCAATTTTAACCATTGACGATGCGCGTTAAATACCGCTTCAGCATCTGAACCTTGTACATCAATTTGATTATGTTCTAATAATTGATTTAGTTTTTCTTTGATAATTTGTTCTTGCTGTTGTGCTTGTTCATATTCTAATTCTGAAAGATGACTCAAGTGATGTTCTGCCTTATCTAACGCCTCCTCACCATAACGTTCGATCACTTCTTCACCGTATTGTTCACGATTTTCGTTTATTTTCTTTTGTTTAAACACTTCAAACTTTTCTTTATCTGGCATCATAACTTCCTCCTGTTCTATTTTATTAATCCACTGAATTAAAGATTGAATTTCCTGTTGTTTCTCCAATAACTGTCTCTTTTGTTCTGCTAAAAGCTGTTGTGTATTTGTATTTTGTGCTAATACTTGTTGAATCTTCGATAACGGAAAGTCTAGTCGACGTAGCAACATGATTATAGACAATGTATCTAAATCCTCTGATTGATACACACGGTAGTCATTCTCTTTTATTCTACGTGCTTTAAACAAACCAATATCGTCATAATACCGTAACGTCCGTTTGCTTAGTCCTGTTAATTCAGACAGCTCACTTACTGTATACTGCATGTTTTTCACCTCCTGATACTTACATTAAGGGTTGACGTAACGTGAAGGTCAACTCATTTTCCAATATTTTTCACATCTTAACAATCAATTTCAACATTTTTAACAAACTAAAAAACGCAAATGATATTCACATACCATTTGCGTTTTGATTCATTATTTTTCCTTCATGTGTTGTGCGATACGCTCGTCGATGTAGACCCAGCCTTTCCAGCCGATGTGGACTGCATCTGTGATGACATAAGGTTCATAGTCCTTATCTGTCAGGTCATAAATTTGGCCACCGTTTTCAGTAACGACACGGTTGATTTTTTCATAAACAGGTTTACGTTTCTCTAAATCAACACCGATGTGATCATACCATTTTTCATTTGCGGGAATACTGATATATTCAACATCTGCCCCTGCTTCTCTCATTGTATCTACAAGTAATTTCAAGTCATTAAACTCTGGTGAGTTGATATTGAATTCATAGTCACGTTTAACACGACGTTTATTCGCTTGAATTAATTTCCAATACTTATCTCGGATATGGTATTCATTCGATTTCGAATGCGCTTCGCCATATTGTGTCGCAACATCTCTCATTTCTGACCATGATGCTTTTTCACTTGTTATAGGTTTTACATGTTCTAAAGGAACGTCTTTAAAATTAGCTAAACTTTTGATTGCTTCAATTTTAACTAATTGATTCTCTTTAAAATTAGAAATATAATTGCCATCCGTTTTGCCATTATGCTTTACTGTTGCTTTTAAAAAGTCTTTATTGTGGACGTGTTTGAATTGCAGCAATCGTTTCGCATAGCGTTGTTTCAGTTCATCACTCATATTTTTTTGGTGGAACAATTGATTGATTTGGTTTTGGGAAACACGTGCATCAAAGTTTTGATTCGTCAAACCATGATTTGTGAACCATTGCGGTGAAATAATGAAAGCAATTTTCTTTCCTTTTAATTCATCATAATTTGATGCAAGTTCAATACCATTGACTAAATCTGTATTCCCACCGGTACCGATTAAGAAAGGTTTACGTGATGCATTATGCGAATTTAATGCAATCGCCGGGTTGAATGGATCATCTTTCTCTAATTCACTTGAACCATAAATCGGGTAAAATTCATCGTTGTGTTTAAATAAACGCTGCTGTATTAAAGTTCCTTTTAATACTTGGTCAGTCAATGACACACGATTTTCAGCAAGTGTTTTTTGATTAACGAGTCCAGTAAACCAGCTCGCTGGCAGCAATACAAAGATAATAAAAATGGCACCGCTGATTAATATCGGCAAAAATGGCTTTATTTTTGAACTCATTTAAGTTCTTCTAAAGCTTCAACAATTTTATTAGGAGTCGCCCACTCATCACGATCAAAGTCCATAATTGAAACTTCGATACCTAATTTATTTTGAATTTCTAATAGTAAGCCTACTGTTTGGAATGAATCGATAATACCTTCTTCAAAAATTTCAACATCTGGATTTTCTTTAACGATATCGTTCTCTGCTACTTCTGCTAATAAGTCTAAAACTTGTTCTCTAAATTCCATAATATTATTAAATCTCCTTTATTAAATCAATTTACCTGAAAAGATTAAGAATCCGAAAGTGACAAAGTGGAATGTGATAATAACACTGAGTGCTGTTGTGAACTTGTTATTAAAGCGAGGCGGATGTGTCTTACGCCAACGTTCATAATAACCATAACCAATAAAGCCTGCCGCATGGTATAAACCATAAACAATGTAATAAATTTCGATGCCATGCCAGATACCCATGATAAAGAAGTTGATAAAGAACGCGACATTCGACATTGCGAATTGACTCTTTAATAATTTCTTTTTAGACATGTAGAAGAGCGATCTCATATAAATACAATCACGGAACCAGAATGATAACGTCATATGCCATCTGTTCCAGAAGTCTTTAATATTCTTCGCTTTGAACGGCTGGTTAAAGTTTGGCGGTGTTTTGATACCGTAAATGTAACTAAACGCAATTGCGAACAAACTGTAACCTGCGAAATCAAAGAATAAATACATGCTGTAAGCATACATATATAACCAATAGTTTGTGAAACCATGTAAGTGCAATTGCAACGGCATTACACCGTATTGATTCACAAAATACGCGATAATATATTTATATAAGAACCCTAGCATAATCATATGCACTGCTTTTAAGATAAAACCACGGTATTCATCTTTAGTCGGTACTTTTTTATCATCTTTTACAAATCGTTTATAGCGGTCAATCGGTCCAGATGAAATCGTCGGGAAGAATGAAATGAATTGGAAAACTTTCCCCCACTTAATTTCTTTAATAGAACCGTCACGAATTTCCATAATCAACTGTACACTTTTAAAGGTAACATAAGAAATACCTAAAAAGCCGACAAATTGGATTAATTTATGTTCGTGGAATTGAATTTGCTGACCACCGAGCCATGTACTTGTCAATACTTTAACAATGGCTAACGGCAAAATTGATAATGCCATCACGATAAAGAATTTTAAGAAAGTATTCTTCTTAGGTCGCGAATGGTAATACCACATAATTAAAAGTGCTTGCCAAACCACATATATTATAAAGCTAATCAGTTGAATACTTAAATATTTCTGCCCGAACAAGTTCAACTTATCGGAAGAAAAGATAATCACAACCATGATTGCTGTACTGATACCATTATAAATATAGCTTCGCTTACCTAAGAAACCTAAGATAATAACAGGTATAAGAATAATAAATGCAATCAGGAAGAAACTAAACGTACCATAAGGAATCATGAATTCAATTCCTCAGCGATTTGTTTACGGTCTAATTTACCGTTATTTGTTAATGGTAATTGATCCATCCATACAAATTTTCTTGGAATCATGTATTCGGGTAAGCTGGATTTCAATTGTTGTTTAAGATCATGCGAATACTGCGCATTGTCTTCCACTGTTTGTGTCGGTACGACTGCGCCGATTAATTGAACGACTTTGCCGTTTTTATAAATCGGTACGACTACCGCTTCTCTCACTAAATCTGACTGTCTCAACAATGCTTCGATTTCTTCAAGTTCCATACGATAACCATTCATTTTGATTTGGAAATCAATACGTCCTTGGATGAACCATTGATCATCTTCAAATTTTGCTTTGTCTCCTGAACGATAGACACGTACGCCATCGACGTTACTGAAGACTTCTTTAGATTTTTCTTCGTTTTTTAAATAACCTGCGCTGACACTGTTGCCTGCAATCAGCAATTCACCTTCCTCTGTTGTAGAAAGTGTTGTGCCAGGGCGTGCTTGGCCGACTGGAAGCGGATTGAAACGTTCCAAAATTTCTTGTGTAATCTGTACACTAGTAACCGCTACAGTAGCTTCTGTCGGACCATACGTATTATAGACTACTGCAGATGGGAAGCGTGTAAGCAACGCTTGTGCAGTACGATGCGGCAGAATTTCTCCACAGAAGAAGAACTCTTTCAAGCTTGGATATTGTTTTTCATCTAATGTTGGCAATAATAAGCACATTTCAATAAATGAAGGTGTTGAAACCCAAACATTGATTGGAGTCGCTTGTAACATATCATTCAGCAATTTAGGCTTTTTAATCATGTCTTTATCTACTAAATTCAATGTACCACCAGTAACTAAACATGGATAAATTGCCATCACTGATAAGTCGAATGAAAATGGTGCTTGGTTCAACCATTCCAGATTTTCACCGAATTGATTCAAATCTTTCATCCATGTCGCAAATTCAGTTAAGCTTGCATATTCAATTTGAACACCTTTAGGTTCGCCTGTTGAACCTGAAGTGAAGATTGTATAGACAACATCTTCAGCTTGCATACGTGGTTCAAATGAAGCATTTGAAGCTGTTTCTAAAGCTTCGATAGTTAAGACTTTGCCATGTTCAAAAGTTAATGCTTGTTCTGATACATCAAAAATAAATTCAGGTTGTGTTTTTTCAATAATCATTGCCGTACGATCTTCAGGTACTGAAGTATCAATCGGTACATAACCGCATCCTGCTTTAATACCAGCCATCATCCCTACGATCATATAAGGTGACATATGGCCATATAACACAACTGGTTTTTGACTCTCTTCGATAAGAGAAGCCAATTGGTCAGATTTCTCATCTAATTGTTGATACGTTAAAGTATCATCGATGTGTCTTACCGCCACTGTATCCGGTTGTTTATCTGCAAAATGTCGTAATACACTAATAATATCTGTCATAACTATACTCCTTTAATTAGAATTCATTGTATATAAAGTTATTGTGTGTGTCTCCTGAGCCATATATCAAATACAATGTAATAAATATCGCTAAATAAAGAGCAGTCAATAAATATGGTTTTAATTTGTTAAATGTTTCTGAAGTAGTATTTTGTTCTTTGGATTTCATCTTACACCCCTCTATCTCGGTCATCTTTTTCTCTTTTTTGCGACTCAATGCTTCCTGCTGAATGTCTTCTCCAATTCAACAAAATTATAATTCATTATAATCTTTTTCTCATGTATTTTCAATTGTATATTGGAAAAACCATACAATCTTTTTCATTTGTTCATAATTAATACAGACCAAGTTTGGTGTTCTGTACCAATGCGCTATCAGCCGGTTTTATATCTATTAAATGCACTAATATTTTAGCATTTACAGTTTACTTCTCTTCGGTTGGAAATACAATCCTTTCCACCCTAACAGAATTGTAATGCTTTTTATTTGCTTGTCACATCCGCCCTCAGCCCTATCACAAAATTAAAATGTAAAATAAGAAAAATGCAGTGATACACACTGTTCGTATGTACACTGCATTCTTTTTCTGTTTATTATTTATCAGTAACTGGTGTAATAGCCGGTTGGCCTTGCAGTACTGATTTCACATTATTAATAGAAAGTTGAATCATTCTATCACGCGTTACAACTGACGCACTACCAATGTGCGGTAAAGCAGTAACGTTTGGTAATTGTAATAACGGATGATCTGCACGGATTGGTTCTTCTCTGAATACATCTAAACCTGCACCGCCGATTTCACCCTCTTTTAATGCTTGCAGCAAGTCATCTTCAACAACCGTTGCACCACGGCCGATATTGATAAATATTGCATCATTACGCATTTTCTTAAAGGCTGCCGCATTAAATTTATCTTTTGTTTCCTCTGTTAAAGGTGCTGTACATACGACAAAATCACTGTTTTCTAACAGTTCATCAAATGAGACATAGAGTACACCCAATTCTTTTTCAGCTCTACGGTGACGACTGCGGTTATGATACATGACGTTCGCTTCAAAACCTTTTAAGCGACGTGCAAAGGCTTTACCGATATCACCCATACCGAAGATACCTACATTGGAACCATGGACATCTTTACCTGCAAGCAAGTAAGGTCCCCAGCTTTTCCATTCATCATCTTTAATATACTTTGCTGCTTCTACGATTCTGCGTGCTGTCGCAAGCATTAATGTGAAGCCGAGCTCTGCTGTTGTTTCAGTTAAGACACCTGGTGTGTTCGTTACGGTTACACCATGTTCTTCTGCTAAAGCAATATTGATGTTGTCATAGCCAACAGCCATGTTCGCAACGATTTTTAAATTAGGTGCCGCTTCTAATGTTTCTTCATCAATTCTTTCACTTAGCGTGATAAATGCTGCTTCTGCATCTTTGATTTCTTCTAAGAATTTTTCGCGCGGCATCGGAACGAATTCTTCATCCCACATTTTCACATCCGCAAATTCTTCTAATTGTTGAATAAATTTATCTGGTACTTTACGTGTCACTAACACTTTGGTCATCGTAACACCTACCCTTCTAAGTCTTTGATTACCTCATTCAAATCTTTGAATGTGTAAGTTGGTTGTTGATCTTTTTCTGCTAATTCTTCCTTACTTGTTACACCTGTTTGTACATGAATCGTATCAATACCTGCGTTGATACCTGACATAATGTCAGTTTCATATAAATCGCCGACCATTGCGACTTCTTCTTTCGGCAAATTAATAACATCCATTGCCATATCCATAATAATCGGCTGTGGTTTACCGATAAACGTCGGTTGTACTTTAGTAGATGTTGTAATCACACTTGTGATTGCGCCATTACCTGGTAAGAAACCACGTTCATTCGGAATAGATATATCTTGGTTTGTCGAAATAAACTTCGCACCATTACGCACACCGAGTGTACCTTGTGAGAATTTATCATAATCGACTTTAGTATCTAAACCGACTACGACATAATCCACATGTGTGTCATCAATCAATGTTAAACCTTGATTTAATAATGCTTGACGAAGTCCGCCTTCACCGATGACATAAATGGAAGCTTGCGCATTTTCTTGTTTAATATAATGTGCTGTTGCTAAAGCAGATGTAACTACTTCTTCTGGTTTCGCTTCAATGCCGAATCCAGCTAATTTCTTCACAACATCTTCTGGCACTTTAGTAGAATTGTTTGTCACATACAAATGTGGGATGTCGTGTTGGTTTAAATAATCAATGAATTGCTTAGCGCCGTCAATTTCATCAGCGCCTTTATACATTGTGCCATCTAAGTCAATCAGATAACCTTTGTATTGTTTCATTTATTTCTGGTCTCCTTTTCCAAATGCTGTAACGGGTACATTTTCATTGTTTAAGAAATTGATGACTTCATCAATAAAACGTTCATAGTCTTTGAGTGAAGCATCAAATAAAGGGATTAAATCTTTTGTATCTAATTGATCATATTGATGTACAAATCGTTTACGTACATCTACGGTTTGATTGATACCTTGTTGTGTTTCTTTAGAAATCACACCTTCTAATTCTAAAATATCAATGACATCTTTATAATTACCTGGATCTCTTAAAACAAAACCATCAATGACCATATTTCCAATATCTACGGAAGACTCAATCAGCATTTGTGCAATTCTTTCAAATGCATAATGGTTCTCTTTATTTTCTGAATAATCTTCTGTTAACTTTTGTAAGTAATTCAGCTTATACGTCAATTTATCTTTATCAACAAAATACATGTTATTCAACTCCTCATCCCCTCAATCATATCACATCTTTGCAGTACAAATCATTTCTGTTTATACTTGAGAAAAGAGAATGTACAAAGGAGTCAATGAAATCATGATAGAGATGTTTTTATACGATGATAACGAAGAAGCTGATGTACAATATGTTGGAATGGTCGGAGAAGAAAGTCGTTATGATTTAATGATGTTCCAAACCAATCGTCATTACGGAAAAGTACTGGTACTTAACATGCAGACAAACAAATTCGGAATTATTGGACCAGACGACTTAGCAGAAGATGGTTATATTGCTTATACATTAGGTGTCAGTGAAGCAGAGGGAGAAGAACTGACAGCATATTTAAAAGATGTCATCCCTAGTGGCACATTTGATAGTGGAGAGTACTAATATTAAACAGTAATAACAACTTTAAAATTGATATAACAAAAAGGACAGCTATCGATCAGCTGTCCTTTTGTTTTTGGTCAGAAGGTAAACTTGGCGCAATTTTAACATCATGTAATTTATCTGATGCATCGGCTTCTATTTCTTCTTGTGCACGCAGTTTTTTCAGTTCACGTTCAGGAATGCGACGTAAAATAAAATAAGCACAACCGAAGTTGCAGTATTCTAGTAAGTAATCTTGTATCGTCGCAAAGCGTTTACTGATTTCTACTTTTTTATTAGAGTCTTTGTAAAAACCTTTGAGTCTTAATTGTTCATAGCCAAAGTCACCGACTACAAAATCATATTTATCTAGTATTTCTGAATAACGGTTCGCAAATTGTTCTTCATCGAAACAATCACGATATTGTTCGATCATTTCGAAGTATTTATCTCCTACTTTTATCATGTATGTCACCTATCAATTCTATTCTTGAGCATTTTTGCTTGTTTCAATGTCTCGTGTGTTATTGACTTCAATCTTGAAGATTTACTTATATTATACATTATAACAGTAGTTGAATGACGAAAGAAGCGGACTGATTCAGCCCGCTTCTTCCCCATTCAAATCTATACTTATCAATTATGCTTCAGTTGATTCGTTTAATTTTTCTTCACCAATACGTTGTTTTTCTTTCGCAGCTTCGTTAACTTGCTCATCTGCGTGGTAAGAACTACGTACTAATGGTCCAGCTTGGCAATGTTTGAATCCTTTTTCCATTGCTACTTTTCGTAATTTACCGAATTCTAATGGTGAATAGTATTTTTCAACTTTCAAGTGTTTACGTGACGGTTGTAAGTATTGTCCAATTGTTAAAATATCTACATCTGCTGCACGTAAATCATCCATAGTTTCGTGAAGTTCTTCAATTGTTTCGCCTAATCCAACCATGATACTTGATTTCGTTGGAATATCTGGTTGTAATTCTTTAGAACGTCTTAAGAATTCTAAAGTACGGTCATATGTTGCACGCGCACGAACTCTCGGAGTTAAACGACGTACTGTTTCGATATTGTGGTTTAAAATATCTGGTTTAGATGCCATTAATGTTTCAAGCGCATCATAGTCGCCACCCATATCTGATGGTAAAATTTCAATTGTCGTATATGGATTGCGTTCTCTTACTTTTCTTACTGTTTCAGCATAAACGTTTGAACCTGCATCACGTAAATCATCACGCGCAACTGCTGTGATTACCACGTGTTTTAAGTTCATAATTTCTACTGACTCTGCTACACGTTCCGGCTCGTCTAAGTCTAATTCGTTAGGTAAGCCAGTTTTAACTGCACAGAAGCGGCAAGCACGTGTACATACTGCACCTAAAATCATAAATGTAGCTGTTCGGCGCTCACCCCAACACTCATGTATATTCGGACACTTTGCTTCTTCGCAAACAGTGTTTAAATTCTTCTCACGCATCATCTTCTTAAGACCAGTATAGTTCTCGTTCGTGTTCAGCTTTATCTTCAACCAGTCCGGTTTACGTAAAATCTCATTATTTTTTGTAGCCATTACAACACATACCCTCCTGTGTACTCATCTTCATCTTATTATAACGAATTTATAACAAAATGAAAACGCTATAAGTCATAATTCATAATTCTAATAATTTCTGTTTGAAAATATCTCTTAAAAATTCTGGCATCAAATATTCTGTCGGCAAGTTTTTAAATAGTGGGAAATAACGTCCAAACGTATACATATCAACAGTTCCTAATGTATAGATGTGATCATCAACAATCTCTTCCCCTTGAACAAAGAAACGAGACTCTGATTCAATATAACCCATTTGATATAAAATATAACCGCCGAAAATATCGCCTCTAAATCCTAAACCTTGCGCATGTTCGTGCATATACGCTTGTTCTTCAGCTGTTAAGATAACTTGTTTTAAATCACGGCCTGTAATTTTGATACGTACTAAATTAATCGGATGCGGCAACATTTGATGCACATCATATTCAGTGACATTCGGCCCTTCGATGCCTTTGACTACTAACCCAGCGTTAATAATTGCACAATCTGCATGTGTGAACTCACATACACTTTCTGCAAGTAAATACGCTGTTTTGGTAATCATATCTGTTTTTCTTTTTAAGTTTACAGGATGATCAACTAAAGGCGTACTCATCAATGCTTTACCTTCTTCTTTAAAGTTCGTTTCAACTTCTGGCAAGGTGTCTTCAGGATGCAGGATTGCTGTTTTATGTACGACTTTCTTATTTTCAATCGTTAAATTAACTTCACCTAAGAAATGACCGTATTTTCCTGCTGCTGCCATTAAAACACCATTTTTCATTTCGCCTTCTTCAAAATAATGATGGGTGTGACTACCAAAAATAACATCAATTTCAGGAATCTCTTCACATAATTTACGGTCGAAGAAGATACCGCAATGACTCATGATCATCAATACATCATAATTACCTGCTTGTTTCTCTACCTCATCTTTTATCGCAGCCATCGGATCAGTAACAACCCAATCTAAAGCACGATAGAACGGTGTGAAAGGTGCAGTTGCGGCAACAAATAAGATACGTACACCTTCAATTTCTTTAATATAACTCGATGTAATATGGTGTGGCAAATGGCCATCTTCATCAAACACATTACTGCAAGTAACCGCAAAATCAGCATCTTCATATAATGCATTTAAATCTTCATGTGAAATGGTCATCCCTTCATTATTACCGATTGTCGCAATATCACAATGTGCGTCATTTAATAATTCTATATTTTTAAGGCCATGTGTTGCTTCTGTTACAGGTGCTGATAAATCAACATGGTCGCCGATATCTATATAAAGTGAAGGATGGTCTAGTAATGGTCTATGCTCTGCCATATACGCAGCAATACGCTCGTAAGCATGCAGATGGCTGTGAATATCATTCGTATGATAAATCGTTAATTTCAAACTCGACGCCTCCTTTAAAGCAATGATTTAATAATAAGATAAACCCCTAATAACAGCATCACCGTTCTCAGTAAAGCAACCACTGTATTAGATTTGATAGATTGGTTGATTCTAACACCGATTTTAGCTCCGACATAACTTGAAATAACTAAAACAAGCGCATAATGCCAAGCAACGTGACCTTGGAAAGTATGTCCGATAGAACTCATCACACTAGAGAAGAAAATCATCATCATACTTGTACCTACCGCAACGTGCGGTGGGAATCTGAACACTATCAACATTAACGGTGTCATCAAAGCGCCTCCACCGATACCGAAGAGTCCTGTTGTAATTCCAATGAAAAATGTTACCACGAATGCAAATACAGGCGGCACGTGATAATGATAAATCGTCCCATCTTTATCTACATATGTTTTTTCATACTTTTTCTTTTCAAAGAGTTTGATCGGCTTAATTGAATTACGTACTAATAATAAAATCGAAACCAGAATCAAAAACATACCGAAGTACAAATTAAATGAATCTAACGTTAAATAACGACTGATAAATGAACCGAATAAGGAGCCTGGTAATAATCCGAATAAGAATATATAACCATTTTTTGTATCTACTTGCTTAGATTTTAAATACCCTAATGTAGACACTAAACCTGTCACAATTAAAATAATTGAGGAAGTTCCAATCGCTATTTGAGGCGTAATCCCATGGAGTAAATCATGTTCCACACCTAAATAGACTAATGTCGGAACTATAATTAATCCGCCTCCAATTCCGACAAGCGAGCCTAAAATCGCTGATAAGGCTCCTATTAAAATGAGTAAGAGAATACTCACCATATCATCACTTCCTAAAATAATTTAAGCTGCTGCGGTGCTAAGCCTTCGTAGTCAATACCAAGAATTCGTTGAAGTTCTTTCGCATTGTTTGCTGCGTGACCGCCTGAGTTGTTATTGAAAACTACATAAATCTTTTTAGCTTTTTGTTGAATAATACGCACATGTTGTGCAAGTTCTTCTAACTCTTCTGTTGTATAGTCATATAAATAGCGGACATCTCGCCACGCTTCGTCTGTCATATCTTGCTTAGTCCAACCATGACGGTTACGTCCATGATAACGTACAAAGGCTGTATCCATTGTAATGCGGTTGACGAAAGGTGCTGAACCTTCCCCGACTTGCGGTTCATCGACAATCGCATGAATCAAGCCTTGTTCTGTTAAAAAGGTTAAAGTATGTTCTTTCATCTCCCCTTCAAACCAAGTTTGATTTCTGAATTCTATACAAACCGGCACATGTTTTAAATGTTCACGTACATAACGTATGTAATTAATATTTTGAGTCTTGCAGTCAAACCATGGCGGAAACTGAACAAGTACCATCGCAAGTTTATCCGCTTCAATTAATGGTTGAATCATTAACTTGAACTCTTCAAAGAGTTCATTTCGTGTCTCAGCAAAGTCTTTAAAATCCGCATGCAAAGTCAATGCTTGATGAATTTTCACCACAAACTTAAAACGATCGGGTGTTTCTTTTATCCACTTTCTAATGTTGCGTTCAGGTTGAATCGCATAATACGACGCATCTAATTCTACCACTGGAAAATGACTCGCATAAGTCTTTAATTTGTCTGTTTTACGACTTAGATCAGTATAAAGAGAATCGTGATCTCCCCACCCTGTCAGTCCAATATCTATCATACATAATCACCAATCTCATTCTATCATATTTTATGTCTAGAACCTGTTCACTTCATCTTAGAATTGAAGTAAAAATAAGTACTGCGCAATGAACAACGCAGTACTTATTACTCTTCATTTCTATGATTGAAAACGCATATCTTCAATTTGCTGCACTATAGATTCAACGACTTCATTCGCTTTACGGCTTGTCGCAAGTCTTGGTGTCTGACCACTCCATAATGACATTAATGAGTGATCATGATTGGCAGTCGATGCTTTACGGATTGCTGAAGTCAATTGGTTTTGAATTGGGTATTCTGGCACTTCTCCACGAAATGTAGACAGGTAATCTACAAAATCATTACGGATACCTCGTGCCATTTTGCCACTGAAAGCATTTGTTAACACGGTTGATGTTTCTGTGCTATTTAAAATTGCTTGCTTATACGCAATATCTGCACCGCTTTCTTGTGATGTTAAGAAGGCTGTTCCCATCTGTACACCTGACGCACCTAAAATCAGACTAGCAAGTACACCCCTGCCGTCCATAATACCGCCTGCTGCGACTACAGGTATAGACACTGCATCAGCTACTTGCGGTACAAGTGAAATACTGCCAATCATTGGATATTCTCCGTCTTCTTGTTTTAAAAATGATCCGCGATGTCCGCCTGCCTCACTACCTTGTGTCACAATAATATCAATACCCGCTTCTTCATTCACAATTGCTTCTTCAACAGAAGTCGCGGTACCCATCACTATCATATGATGTTCATGCATTTTACGAATTAAATGGACATCTGGAATACCGAATGTAAAACTAACAATGGGTACACGTTTCTCAATCAAGATATCAATTTGTTGTTCAAGTTGTTGTGTTTCAGATAAATTCACTACGGGTTGTTCTAAATCCAATGCACGACGATAAGGATTTAACCATGCATTCATTAAATCAACTTGCGCACGCTTGATATGTTTTTTACTCGGCACAAATAAATTAACCGCAAAAGGTTGAGTGGTTAATAATTTAACTTTATCTATTTCCTCCGCAAGTTTTTCTGAACTGAAATACCCTGCGCCTATCGTTCCTAAGCCTCCGCTATTACTCACACTAGCGACTAATTCAGGCGTTGTATTGCCTGCCATTCCGGCTTGAATAATTGGATACTTGATTCCAAGTTGTGCAGTGATTTTTGTATCTGACCACATATGTGAACACTCCCTATAAAGATGATTGATTCGCTTTTGGCTTTTGTCTATTTTTCAAACGTTCATCGACTTTATTTTGTTCATGTTGATCCATTTCATCTTCAATATCTAAACCAAGCAATTGCTCAATTAAGTCTTCCATCGTAATAATCGCATCCGTACCGCCATATTCATCTAATACAATGGCGATGTGTTTACGTGTCGCAATCATTTTACGCATGACCCACTCAGCTTTATTGTGCTCATTCACAAAAAGTGGTTTAGAAATATAATCTTCTAATGTTTTATCATAGTGACGACTCCATATTAATAAGTATTTTGAGTGAAAGACTCCCACAATATTATCAATGTCTTCATCATAGACCGGATAACGTGTATATGGATGTGACATAATAATTTCATACACTTCGTCATATGGTGTGTCTTTTGAGAATGCAGTCACATTGACACGTGGTGTTGTATCTACATCTTTAACACGCAATTGTTGGAAAGTTAAAACACTTTGAAGACGATCTCGTTCATTCTCATTAAATGCCCCTTGTGCCCCTGCAATGGTTACCATTGTACGCACTTCTTCTTTAGACATGGTTTGGCTTTGGAATTTATCATTCGCAAGCATTCGGTTAATCAAACCAGTTAAACCATTTAAAATTTTAGTAATCGGCGTTAAGATTACCACAAATAAATGAATTACCGGATAGACTAATTTAGAAATCGCATCAGGATAAGTTGCTGCGATAGATTTTGGTATCACTTCTGAAACAATAATTACCACAACTGTAATCACTAAAGATGCAATCCCCACGTTCCAACCATGTTGTACAGCAAGAATAGTAACTAGCGTAGGCAACACGATATTCGCACTGTTATTTGCGATTAAAATCGTTGTGATAAAATCTCTAGGTTTATTTAAAAGTGCCAATAACCTTTTTGCCTTTGGATCTCCTTTCCTGCTTTCAGTCTGTAATTTCACTTTATTCGCAGCAGTTAATGCCGTTTCACTGCCAGAAAAGAAGAAAGAAACAAAAATTAAAATAATGATAGCTATAATCATGATGGGCGACGCTCCCTTAAAACTCTTATTGACTCTGTCAAAAAGCGTATATTTCTTATTAATTTCCCATCTCTCTATTTATGTAAACCGAACAAGTTCCACGCTTTTCACGAAGTACAATGATTAATTACCATTGTACCGAATTTTCAGATGAATTGTAGTACCTTTAAAAAATACTTTTAATAAAACAACCCCTCTAGGAGTAATACTGCACTTTAACGTTGGATATCTAACCAAGTAGATTTCAAGAAAATAAATTCACATACACTACGCGTAGAAATTCCTTATAAAGATTGCACGATGGATAACATCATTCTTTATGCTATCTTTAGCGATGATAAGCAGACTATCACACTTTGTGACGATGGCTATACACTATTTAATTTAAAATCTCAAAAACCTGAGTTGTTTGAGCAGAAACCAACACTTAAATTACTATACAAATACATTCAAACATTTAATGTAAATATAGATAAAAGCACTGAAGAAATCTATATTGAATGTGTTATACAGAATTTAAATGAATCACTTCAAAGTTTTACTCAGTCAATCTTTTGTATAAATAACTTATTCAACAATAAGACATCGATACAGAATTTATCTCTAAAAGATACAACTAACGACTTTTTATCATTTAATCATTTAACTTTTATGAACTAAAATAAAGCCAGAAAGTAAGATACAGTGTAACTGTTTACTTTCCGGCTTTTAAAATATACTTTTAAAATAAGTAAGTGAGATAGTAGATAAAATGAAACGCCATAAATATTACTGCACAAATTATAGAAATCGCGAGAAAACGATCTCCAACGACATCATTGTATTTTTTGATTTTCACACTACAAATTATACTTCCAATCGCAAATAACGGGCTGATAATTGTTAACAATATAAATACTGCTGCTAGAATCTTTAACAAAGTTGGATTATTCTTCATAGGTTTCCCCTCTAAACGTTTTCTTTATTTTATCACTTACTTATACCACATTTCAGAATTTTACGTCACGTTAAATTTCAATATAAATTGTATGAGTAGACTTTAACATGTCCTAATTTGCTTAATAAATTACCAAAAATCGTATTAACCCTGAACTTGTTTGACATGCCTGACATAATTCTCTTTAAATCTCGGTAAATCTCTTTATTGTTTCATTACACTTATCTTTTCACTTAACTTCAGACATTAAAAAGCAGCACACATACGATTAAGTATGCATGCTGCGTATTTTAATACTTATATTCAATGAACACTATTGGATTAACCGATAGAACCTTCCATTTCGATTGAAAATGAAGTTTTTTAGGATTTCTTGAAATTTAAAACGTTGATTTCATGCGATTTCAAGCACTTAAATTTTCTAAACTTTTTCTGTTTTTAAACAAAATGGTATCAAAAATGGTATCAAAAAACTGCCTATTTAATGGTGGGATCTTACAAATTAAAAAGCGTCATCTGATGTAGGTTTGCGGGCTATATCAGATAACGCTTAAGGCGCAAAAAAATTATATGAGTGAATAACACTCAATAACTACTATAACATTTCTCTCTTTTTTCATCAAAAAAATATATAATTTCAATAGTATTAACCATGCAATAATAAAAAAGAGGTTGCCGAAGCAACCTCTCCTTATTATTATTGCTTTACACACAAGACTTTTTCAACAACATTCGTAACATAAAAAGTGGTCATACCAATAAAAGTAAGGATCACTCTATTAAAGAGAAAATAAAGCAAAAAATAATAAGTAAGGCAATACCTAAAAAGGTATTGTATATCAAATAATAATACATTACTTTGATGCAGTCAATATAATGTATTAAAAGTCATGTACTAATCTAATTGATATGTAATAAAAATTGTCACTTGTGCATTTTAGGAAGGGAACACAAGTGACACAAAGCATATATAAAATAATAGAAATGGAAGTAATCAAACTTCAAGTTCACTTAAGCAAATTAAAGATGAACAAAGAACATTTTAACATATTTCCAATGTTAAGTAAATATTAAAAAGTAAATTTATTAGATTAGCAAAAATAAAACAGCACTATGTTGATGGTACTATTCATTTACGCTTATATTTACTATCAACTAAAAAAAGAGGTTGCCTAAGCAACCTCTCCCCCTATTATCCATACTTAAATCATCAAGACTTTTTCAACATTCTAAGCAGAAGAAAATAGAGAAACAATAACACACGAACAATATCTTTTGATATTGTATCAATCATGTTAATACAAGTTTTTAATTTTGTCAAAAGACACACCTAAAATAGTTAAGTGAATCACATTATGTATGCCACCTCGAAAGGTGGCTGTGTTCTCGTTTGGGATAGATTAGAGAGAAAGTAACGAAAACACACAATAAAATAACAGAAATGCTTTGAATCTAGCATTAAGGAAGTAAGGATACAATATGCACATTGAATACATACTGTAAAAGAATAATAGCATTCTTCTTTTACATAATCAATAAAAAAGAGAAACTATTTAAATAGTTTCTCTCAGACCGTAGACAAACTACCGTTATAACTT
>NZ_KV840399.1:0-11405 GCF_001839185.1 Staphylococcus sp. HMSC65H10
TTTTAGCTCACCAGTCCTATTTGACAGAGAGCCGTTTATTCACGGCCATTTCAGAAGGAGTTTTTAATGTTTTCTTCATGTAAAAATGACAATTATATATGGTGTTTGTTTGTAAAAAATTAAAATAAAATATTTTATACATACTATTTGAAAATGACCTTCCTAGCACGTATAATAACGTTGATATTTTAGAAAGTAGGTGAAGCTTCTGCACGTTATTGTAGCTGTCCTAATCACTTCAGTGCTTGAAAGTTTTTTGTATCAACTGTGTTTTGTTAAAACATTAAACTTCAGTTATATGAAACAACGTTCAAAATGTGAAACGTGTCATCATGATTTAAAATGGTATGATTTAGTACCGATTATTAGTTTTGTGATATTAAAAGGTCAATGCCGGTATTGTAGGCACAAACTCTCTAAATTACATGTTATTGGTGAATTATGTGCGTTATTGCCAATCGGTTTGCTTGTTTTCAATGTAATTTACCCATCTTCTGCGTTATTTCTTGCTTTATATTTATTTCTGCTCGTTGCTGCACTGTATGATATGCATACACATACGATTCCCGTCCACTTTGTTTTAATTTTTATTATAGTTGTCATAGCCTTAGCGCCAAAGGTGTTTATAACGCAAATTGGTATTGTAATTTTGCTTCACATTTTATTTATACTTGCACCTCATGCGATAGGGTACGGTGACATTTTAATTTTTACTTTACTCAGTCTCGTCTTTCCTTATTTATTTTTCCTCATGATATTCTGTATGACTTTTATTATTGGTGGTTTATTTATGATAATGTTTCGCTTGTTCACGAAGCGTAGAATATTAGAGGTGCCGCTTATCCCTTTTATTTTTATCAGCTTTTTAACTATTTCTATCTTTTATCCTAACTTATTATTTATACTTCACTTTTATTAAACGGAGGTTTCATTTTGAATATAAAACACTTACCTGATTGCGATAAACCTAGAGAGAAGCTTATAGCTAAAGGAACACAACACTTATCTGAGTCCGAGTTGCTTGCCATATTGATTAATACTGGCAGAAAAGGGCGGTCTAGTATCGAAGTTGCGCAAGATTTATTAAATTTAACAACGAAGCTTAAAGATTTAAAACTATTGTCTTTAAATGACTTGATGGATGTGAAAGGTATCGGTATGTATAAAGCGGTGATTTTAAAGGCAGCGTTTGAACTAGGTGAACGTATGAATGCGCCGGATCAAAAAGAGAAAGTAAAAATTAATTCACCCCAAGATGCGGCGGATTATTTTTTATCGAGGATGATGCATTTAACACATGAACAGTTTGAGGTATTATTTTTGAACTCAAAGAATATTGTAATTCGTCATGAAGTCATCTTTGTAGGAACTTTGAATTCTTCTGTGGTGCATCCTAGAGAGGTATTTAAAGCAGCTATTAAGTGGTCGAGCAATGCGATTATTGTGGTACATAATCATCCGTCTGGTGATGTGACACCTTCAAAAGAAGATATTCATACAACAAAACGATTGCAAGAGTGTGGCAGAGTGCTTGGCATTGAATTGCTTGATCATATAATTATTGGAGATGCGAAGTATTTGAGTTTGGTTGAAGCGGGGTATTTTGATGATTAAAAAACCGATAACACGACATGAAGGTGTTATCGGAATGTAGTAAATATGCTTTGATTTAAAATGGATGCATTTGAAAATAGTTCAGAATCCACATAATCCCTTGATAAGCTAAATAAATAATTAAAGCGAAAATCGCAATTTTTATGATAAAACGTAGTAATGAAACACCTACTCTGAAGAGTAGACCAATCAATAATACGAGTAAAATAATTGTTAAAATTGACATGGCTGCAACTCCTTTACATATAGTGTAACTGAAATGTATTGTGGATGCATCGGTCTTGGGATTTAAATCAAGTGTCGTTCTCTAGTCTGATGAAAATTCTCGTAAAAAAGCGTACAATGAAATCATTAAGAATGGGACGGTGTGAGGATGCGTTTTCTATTTAACATCATTAAAAATATTATAGCAGTCGGATGCATCATTGTAATTGTCTTTTTTGCGTTGAAATATGCACCGTTTTTAAAAGAACAAGAATGGAATCCAATCAGCAATAAAACTACCTATTCATCTTATCAAGGCGGTAATGTACCAATTGAAGATTTCAAACCTGGCCAACGTTATGTTGTAGAAAAAAATGATATTTTGAATAATATGCCCGCAAGTCAGACTAAGAACATCTTTAACATATTGAATAAAGAAGAGTTTATGGATGTCAGCGGATTAAGCAGAATGGGCTATAATGATAATTATTTAATTGGGCAACGTGGCAATCAATTTATCATGTACAAATTCGGTTCTGATGAATTACGTATTTACGCAACGGAAATTGAACTGCATCAAGACTTACAAGCGATGCAGCAAAATATACAAATGCACCCTGTAGCTTATTTTAAATAAATCGAGTTGTTTCTATAGTGCATTATCTTGAAAATAATACAGTCTTACGTTACCCTTGTGTTGAATCATTGATAGAGAGGTTTGGTGTTCTTTAATGAGTAAACAAACAAATGGAAAAAACGCTGCTGAACAATCAAAAGCGCAAAAGCTGTTTGAGAACTGGAGAAAAGAAGAAACCCTGTATAAAGAAGATGAAAAAGAAGACAGCAACAAGAAATAATGATTCTGACTTAGATAGTGTATATGAACATTTACAGCTGATTTTTAATTAAAATAGAATGAAGATATTTTTTGGGCATCAGCCGATTTCAAATGAATTGCTGATGCTCTTTTTTTAAGTATTTTTTACCAGGTACAGTTGGCACTTTAACTAAGGTGTATAATAATATAAAATATAGTGAGATATGAAAAATTGAGTTAATAGAGGTGTTCAGGTTGTCCAAGTTTTTTAAAAATAACAAATTGATTGTTATTTTCTGTTCCCTGATTCTATTTATATCGTTAATAGGGTTATCGATCAGATCACATCACCAATCGCCTGTGGAACAATATGTCGGTGATACCGTGTCCGTTCCTCAACGCGTATTATCTTATCCATTACATATAGTAACAGGTTCAATTGACGGTTTATTCAATGGAAAAACATCAAAAGAGGATAAAAATAAAATCAAACAATTAGAGGCAGAAAATGAGAGATTGAAAGCGGAAAATGAAGGTTTTCGTAAAGAATTAGATATTAAAGACATCTCTAAATACGAACCTCTCAGCGCAACAGTAATTGCTAGAAATCCAGACCAATGGATGAATAAAGCGATTATTGATAAAGGGAAAAAAGCCGGAATCAAACAAAACCAAGCTGTTATTACAGCTGAAGGGTTAGTCGGCAGAGTTGTCAAAGTCAATCAGTTTTCTGCTCAAGTAGATTTGCTTTCAACTTCATCTCGTAATGGTAAACTTTCAGTTAATATTCAACATGATTCTAAAAAAATCTTCGGGTTGATTAACCATTATGATAGAAAAACAAATGAATTAGTTATCAGTGATATTGATAATAAGGATAAAATCGCAAAAGGCGATAAAGTTGTGACAAGTGGTTTAGCGAATCAAATACCAAGCAACTTATATATCGGTGAAGTTACTAAAGTAGAAAATGATCAATATGGGCTTTCAAAAGAAGTGAGAGTAAAAACAGCGGCAGATTTAAGTGGCTTAGATCATGTTTATGTTGCACAACGCGATCCGAAAACACTTCCTGATGAAAGCGGTGATGAATAATGCGTGCGTTTTACTATTTTTTAATTGGGGCTGTATTGTTCTATCTTGATTCATTAATCGCTTTAGTGATACCGATGCAAATCGGTGGAAGAGGGATTATCTTCGTACCGCATTTATTGTTGATGTATTTGTTGATTATTACCATCTATAAAAAACCAAGTATCGCAGTTGTACTTGCGATAATTTTCGGATTAACTACTGATTTATATTATGGAACAATCTATGGTTTAAATACATTTGGTTATTTATTGTTTGTGATTTTGATGGATTTCTTTTTCAAAGTATACTATCGAGATCATACGATGGTATTCATTGGTGTTTGGCTGTTTACAATCATCTTTGAAATTTACCAAGCATTAATTTATGGTTTATTAGGATTAATTAAATTTAATCTTTGGGACTTTTTATTATTCCGGTTATTACCAACCGCTTTCGTAAATTTACTGTTATTGGTGATTGTTTTTAGCTTGATTAAAAAATTAATCAAAAAATTAGATTTGCCAATTGACAGGAAAGCCTAGGGATGGTAAGCTTTAGCAGTTGAGTAGTTTATAGCTACATACAACCGCTCAAATATAGGTTTAAGTATACCAAGTGTATCACCTATATATGGCGTGACTTATTTTATAGGAGGTGCAAAGTATGTTTGCTATTATCGAAACAGGCGGTAAACAAATTAAAGTAGAAAAAGGTCAAGAAATTTACGTTGAAAAATTAGATGTAAACGAAGGTGACACTTTCACTTTTGACAAAGTTTTATTTGTAGGTGGAGACGCAGTCAAAGTTGGTGCGCCAACAGTTGAAGGTGCGACAGTAACAGCTACAGTAAACAAACAAGGTCGCGGTAAGAAAATCACTGTATTTACTTACAAACGTCGTAAAGACTATAAACGTAAAAAAGGCCATCGTCAACCATACACTAAATTAACAATCGACGCAATCAACGCTTAATCATGATTAAGATAGACGTTTCGTTTAATGAAGAGGGTCAAGTAACAGATGTCATCATGGATGGTCATGCTGAACATGGCGAGTATGGTCATGATATTGTCTGTGCTGGCGCTTCAGCGGTTTTATTCGGAAGTGTCAATGCTATCCTCGGATTAACATCTGAAAGACCTGACATAGATTATGACGATGATGGAGGCTATTTCCATCTCAGAAGTGTAAACGTAAACGATGAACAAGCGCAATTGATTTTGCAAGCAATGCTCGTATCACTTCAAACTATTGAAGACGAGTACCACGATAATATAAAATTAAATTATAAGTGAGGTGTATCCAGATGTTAAAATTAAACTTACAATTCTTCGCATCGAAAAAAGGGGTAAGTTCTACTAAAAACGGACGTGACTCTGAATCTAAACGTCTTGGCGCTAAACGTGCTGACGGACAATTCGTAACAGGTGGATCAATTTTATTCCGTCAACGCGGAACTAAAATCTACCCTGGTGAAAATGTAGGTCGCGGCGGCGATGACACATTATTCGCTAAAATTGACGGCGTTGTTAAATTCGAACGCAAAGGCCGTAACAAAAAACAAGTTTCAGTATACGCTGCAGCTGAGTAATTTTTGTTGACGCAACACCAGAAGTTTAACTTCTGGTGTTTTATTTTTGTCTTTATTTCTAAGCGTACATAAAGAATGATATAATAATCTAGATATTGCATTAGAAAATATATATAAAAGAGGTGAGAAACATGTTTGTCGATCAAGTTAAAATATTATTAAAAGCAGGCGATGGCGGTAACGGTATCACTGCATATAGAAGAGAGAAATATGTTCCTTTCGGAGGCCCGGCAGGCGGAGACGGCGGTCGCGGTGCATCTATAGTTTTTGAAGTAGACGAAGGGTTACGTACATTACTCGATTTCAGATATCAACGCCAATTCAAAGCCAAACGTGGTGAAGGCGGCCAAAGTAGTAACATGCATGGTAGAAATGCGGAAGATTTAGTATTAAGAGTCCCACCAGGCACAATTATTAAAGCAGTTGAAACGGATGAAGTCATCGCTGACCTAGTAGAAAATGGACAACGTGCCGTTGTCGCTAAAGGTGGACGTGGTGGTCGAGGCAACTCTCGATTTGCAACACCAAGAAACCCAGCACCTGATTTCAGTGAAAATGGTGAACCGGGTGAAGAAATTGAAGTCACATTAGAATTAAAATTAATGGCAGATGTTGGCTTAGTCGGTTTCCCAAGTGTGGGTAAATCTACATTGCTTTCAACAGTCTCAAAAGCAAAGCCTAAAATCGGAGCATACCATTTCACAACGATTAAACCAAATTTAGGTGTTGTTTCAACACCTGACCGTCGTAGCTTTGTTATGGCTGATTTACCTGGATTAATTGAAGGCGCTTCAGAGGGTGTCGGTTTAGGACATCAATTCTTACGTCATGTTGAAAGAACAAAAGTCATTGTACATGTGATTGACATGAGTGGATCAGAAGGCAGAGACCCTTATGAAGATTACCAAACTATTAACAATGAATTAAAATCTTACGGTCAACGTTTAGAAGATCGTCCACAAATCATCGTCGCAAATAAAATGGACTTGCCAGACGCGCAAGATAATTTAGAACTCTTTAAGTCTGAAGTTGGTGACGATGTAGAGATTATTCCAATTTCTGCTTATACACGAGAAAATCTTGATCAATTACTTTATGCGATTGCTGATAAACTAGAAGAGTATAAAGATGTTGATTTCTCTAAAGAAGATGATGAAGCATTAGGTGTGAACCGTGTATTATACAAACACACGCCATCACAAGATGCATTCACAATTACACGTGATGATGATGCAGCATTTGTGGTCAGCGGTAAAGCAATTGAAAGAATGTTCCATATGACTGATTTCAATAGTGACCCGGCAGTTAGACGTTTTGCGCGTCAAATGCGTTCAATGGGTATTGATGATGCATTAAGAGAACGTGGTGCGAAAAATGGAGATATCGTAAGAATTTTAGGCGGAGAATTTGAATTCGTTGAATAGAGGTGTCTAAGTGAACGATAAACAAGTGAAAAAGTTCTATCTGATACGAGAAGATGTACTTCCAGAGTCTGTCATTAAAACATTGCAAATTAAAGATGCATTAAAAGAAAATCCGCATTTGTCTATTTATGAAGCAGTCAGACAATACGGTTTATCTCGTAGTGCCTTTTACAAGTATAAAGATACTATCTTTCCAATTGATGAAAAGGTAGAAGATACAAGAGAATTCACTATCATTCTTTATGTACATGATAAGGTTGGTATGCTTGCACAAGTTCTTAATACGATTTCTCAAATTCACATGTCTGTTTTAACGATTCATCAAAGTATTCCGATGGAAGATAAAGCAACAATCACATTGTCTTTAAATACTGCAGGCAGTCAGACTTCGATTGAAGATGTGATTTTTGCATTACGAAACATTGAAAATGTTTATAAAGTAGAAATAATCAGTATGTCAATGTAAGGAAGTGACGGCGTGTACGCATATATTAAAGGTCAATTAACACAATTGTTCCCAACACACGTGGTGGTGGAAACGAATGGTGTCGGTTATGAAATCCAAACACCGAACTCTTATCGTTTTCAATCTTCATTTCAACAAGAAGTAGTAATTTACACGTCTTTAGTTGTTAGAGAAGATGCACAGTTGTTGTATGGTTTTATATCAGAAGAAGAAAAAGAAATGTTTTTAAGCTTGAATAAAGTGACAGGTATTGGTCCAAAATCGGCATTGGCAATTTTAGCTGCAAGTACGCCTAATGAAGTGAAAATCGGTATAGAAAATGAAAATGAAGCGTATTTAACAAAATTCCCAGGTATCGGTAAGAAGACCGCACGTCAAATCATCTTAGATTTAAAAGGTAAAGTTCAAATCACAGATGAAAGTGCAGATACTTTATTACAGCAACCTGATACAACTGTATCCGGCAATTCACCAGTCCTAGAAGAAGCCTTGCTTGCATTAGAAGCATTAGGTTATTCTAAGCGTGAATTGAAAAAAGTTGAAAAGAAATTGAGTACAGAGCAGTTTGAATCAGTGGATGAAGCGGTTAAAGCAGGTTTGAAAATATTAGTTTCTTAAAAATAAGTCAAAAGGAGGGGACACAATGGATGACAGAATGGTAGATCAAACGGTCCATGATGATGAATATTCTTTTGAATTATCATTGAGACCACATTTACTAAGACAATATATCGGTCAAGCATCAATTAAAGCTAATTTAGAAGTCTTTATAAAAGCAGCAAAGATGCGTGAGGAGCCATTAGATCATGTTTTATTATTCGGCCCCCCTGGACTTGGTAAAACAACCTTGTCAAACATCATTGCGAATGAAATGGGTGTAAACATCAGAACAGTCACTGGACCAGCAATAGAACGACCTGGTGATTTAGCAGCAATCCTTTCAGGTTTGCAACCAGGTGACGTTTTGTTTATTGATGAAATTCATCGTTTAAGCAGTGTAGTTGAAGAGGTTTTATATCCTGCAATGGAAGATTTCTATTTAGATATCGTGATCGGCAAAGGAGAAGAAGCGCGCAGTATTCGTATTGATTTGCCTCCATTTACATTAGTAGGTGCAACGACAAGAGCCGGCAGCTTAACGGGCCCTTTACGTGATCGCTTTGGTGTTCATTTACGTTTGGAGTTTTATAATGAGGATGAACTAGAAGATATTATTAAGCGAACTGCAGAAGTACTAGGAACAGAAATTGATGAAGAGAGCGCTGCAGAACTTGCGAAACGTAGTAGAGGTACACCACGTATTGCCAACCGTCTTCTTAAACGCGTTCGAGATTTCCAACAAGTCAATGAAGACGACAAAATATATATTGAAACAACAAAACGTGCATTACAACTTCTACAAGTGGATGATTATGGTTTAGATTATATCGACCATAAAATGATGCGCTGTATTATTAATCAATATAATGGGGGACCTGTCGGTTTAGACACAATCGCTGTTTCTATCGGTGAAGAACGTATTACAATCGAAGATGTTTATGAGCCTTTCTTAATTCAAAAAGGCTTTTTAGAACGCACACCGAGAGGAAGAAAAGCGACACCCCTAGCTTATGAACACTTTGGCACTGAACATGGAAAGAGGGACAATTTTGAATATTGAAGAGTTTGATTATCATTTACCGGAAGAACTAATCGCACAAACGCCGTTAAAAGATAGAGATACAAGTCGTTTATTAGTATTAAATAGAAAGAATGGCGACATTGAACATCGTCATTTTAAAGACATTATTGAATATTTTAATCCAGGTGACACGCTTGTCTTAAACGATACTAAAGTCATGCCTGCGCGCTTATTTGGTTTAAAAGAAGATACAAAAGCTAAAGTAGAAATGTTGATGCTGACACAAATCGAAGGTAATGATTGGGAAGTATTATTGAAGCCTGCGAAACGTATCAAAGTGGGTCAAAAATTATCATTTGGTGAAGGGAAAATCATCGCAGAATGTATTAAGGAATTAGAACAAGGCGGACGCATTATGCGTTTATATTACGAAGGTATTTTACAAGAACGTTTAGATGAATTAGGTGAAATGCCATTACCGCCTTACATCAAAGAACGTTTAGAGGATCCAGATCGCTATCAAACAGTCTATGCGAAGGAAACAGGTTCTGCCGCTGCACCAACAGCCGGCTTACACTTTACAGATGAGCTGTTAGAACAATTAAAAGCGAAACAAGTGAACCTTGCATTTGTAACATTGCATGTCGGTTTAGGTACCTTCAGACCTGTCAACGTTGATAATATAGATAATCATAAAATGCATAGTGAATATTATCAGATGTCTCAAGCTACAGCTGATTTGTTAAATGAAACAAAACAAAAAGGACATCGTATTATTTCAGTTGGTACCACATCAACAAGAACATTAGAAACGATTCGCAGAGACCATGACCAATTTACAGCACAAAGCGGATGGACGGATATCTTTATTTATCCTGGCTTTGAGTTTAAAGCTATTGATGCTTTAATTACGAACTTCCATCTGCCGAAGTCCACACTTGTCATGTTAGTTTCAGCATTCAGTTCAAAACAATATATTTTAAATGCATACCAAACAGCTGTCGAAATGAAATATCGATTCTTCAGCTTTGGTGATGCAATGTTAATTATTTAAGGGAGTCGTGAAAAAGTTATGCCTGCAGTAACTTATGAACATATCAAAACATGTAAACAATCCGGTGCAAGGTTAGGAATCGTGCATACACCGCACGGTTCATTTGAAACACCTATGTTTATGCCAGTAGGAACACAAGCTACCGTTAAAACTATGAGTCCTGAAGAACTAAGGGAAATTAATGCACAAATCATTCTAGGCAACACATACCATTTATGGTTGCAACCCGGTAATGACATTATTAAACGCGCGGGTGGTTTGCATAAATTTATGAATTGGAACGGCCCAATTCTGACTGATTCAGGAGGTTTCCAAGTATTCAGTTTAAGTAATTTACGTAAAATCACAGAAGAAGGTGTTCATTTCAGACATCATAAAAATGGTTCTAAATTATTCTTGAGTCCTGAGAAAGCGACAGAGATTCAAAATGATTTAGGTTCAGATATTATGATGGCATTTGATGAATGTCCGCCAATGCCTGCTGAATATAAATATGTCAAAGACTCTATCGAAAGAACAACAAGATGGGCAGAGCGTTGTCTGAAAGCACATAAACGACCAGAAGACCAAGCTTTATTCGGAATTATCCAAGGTGGAGAATATAAAGATTTACGTCAGCAAAGTGCTGAAGAATTAGTGAAGTTAGATTTTCCTGGCTATGCGATTGGCGGATTATCTGTGGGTGAACCTAAACCAGTCATGTATGACATGGTTGAATTTACTGAACAATTCATGCCTAAGGATAAACCACGTTATTTAATGGGTGTCGGCTCACCAGATGCTTTAATCGAATGTAGTATTCGTGGTATGGATATGTTTGATTGCGTATTACCAACACGTATAGCACGAAATGGTACATGTATGACTTCTAATGGTCGTGTGGTTATTAAAAACGCAAAATATGCAGACGATTTAAGTCCGCTTGATGAAAATTGTGATTGTTATACATGTCGTAACTATACAAAAGCTTACTTGCGTCATTTAATAAAAGCAGAAGAAACTTTTGGTATACGCCTAACTACTTATCATAACTTATATTTTCTGTTAAAATTAATGGAGGATATCAGACAGGCCATTCGGGAGGATCGTCTTTTAGATTTTAAAGAGGAATTCTTTGAACAATATGGATTGAATGAAGAAAATCCTAAAAACTTTTAATTAAAGGAGTAATGTTTGTGAATTTAACCGGTCTTATTTTACCTATTGCATTATTAGCTTTAATGTGGTTCTTCATGATCAGACCACAACAAAAGCGTCAAAAGGAACACCGTGAAATGGTGAACCGTTTGGAATCAGGACAACACGTTACAACAATCGGCGGCATCAAAGGTGTCGTACGTGCAGTTGATGAAACAACAGTTGTCATTTCAGTTAACGACAAAGGCACTCAAATCACATTTGAAAAAGGTGCTGTAAAACAAGTTAATCCAGACTAATTAATGTTAGTATGACATAGTATAGGCAAGCGTAAGCGAATTACCTGTACATAGATTAACCCAATAAACATCGGCTCTTTGTCAAATTCGGTTGATATATAAAA
>NZ_KV840400.1:0-678 GCF_001839185.1 Staphylococcus sp. HMSC65H10
CCAACTATTATGACAATCCTATGAATGCACATCTCCATTTACAACTACGTCCGAAGGGAACAAATTTGAATGATGAGAAAGCAGAAGTATGCAGTGGATTGCCAATCGAAAAGTACGATATTAGTAAGCTGAATGCAAAGCAAGATAAATCTAAGAATGGAAGTGAGAAACAATTGAAACATATTTATTCTAACCATATCGAAGGTAATAAAATTACAGCTCCAAAGCCAAGTGTTCAAGGCGTGGTTATCCATAACGATTACGGAAGTATGACACCTGCTCAATATTTACCTTGGCTATACGCACGTGAAAACAATGGTACACATGTTAATGGTTGGGCAAGTGTGTATGCTAACCGTAATGAAGTGTTATGGTATCACCCTACAGACTATGTAGAATGGCATTGCGGTCATCAATGGGCAAATGCTAACTTAATCGGCTTTGAAGTATGCGAATCATATCCGGGGCGCTTGTCAGATAAGTTGTTTTTAGAAAATGAAGAAGCAACTTTAAAAGTGGCAGCTGATGTTATGAGATCTTATGGCTTACCAGTAAACCGGAACACAGTACGACTGCACAATGAGTTCTTTGGTACTTCTTGCCCGCATCGTTCATGGGAATTGCATGTCGGCAAAGGTGCCCCATATACAACCGCTAACCAAAATAAAATGAAGGATT
>NZ_KV840401.1:0-1071 GCF_001839185.1 Staphylococcus sp. HMSC65H10
ATTGCAATAGTGCGGGGGGCACTAATTGTTAATTATTTTCTTTAAATAGTGATGTTAACTAAGAATTCGCACCAACTATATCACGACATTGTTTAGCAGCAGCTCTTGGATTATCAGCATTTGCAATACCGCCACCAACAATAATTAAATCTGGTTTTTCAGCTGCTACCTCCTCAATTGTATCCGGTTTGATTCCACCTGCTACAGCTACTTTTGAATTTGAAATAACTGATTTGACAGTACGTAAACTTTCTAAAGGTGATACACCTTCAGCTTGTAAATCATAACCCGTATGCACAGCAATATAGTCAGCACCCATTTTATCTAATTCAGTTGCACGTTGTTCTAAATTTTGAACCGCAATCATATCAACTAATAATTCTTTACCGCTTTTGTGCGCTTCTTCGATAGCACCTTTAATTGAAGCATCTTCCGAAACACCAAGAATTGTTACGATATCAGCTCCGAACTTTACAGCTTGACTTACTTCATATGCAGCAGCATCCATAATTTTCAAATCTGCTAATACTTGTGTATTATTCACTGACTTACTCATATGTTCAACCGCAGATAATCCTTCATTGATAACAATTGGAGTTCCGATTTCTACGATATCAATAAATTCCTCTACTTCTTGAGCAAGCTTTGCTGCCTCTTTTTGATCTAATAAATCGATCGCTAATTGTAATTTCATTAAATTTTCTCCTCTCTAGTTTTTTATAGTGATATTATGGTATTATTCACAACAAATAACAATACTGACATTTTTGTCACTATATAAAATGGAGGCGGCATTTTGTTAATTAAGTATAATAACAAAGAGTTTTATACATCTAAAGATTTAGCTTTGTCTGTAATTGGTGGAAGATGGAAAACCGCTATTGTTTACCATCTTTTGCAAAGTGAACATTTAAGGTTAAGTGAGTTACAAAATAAACTACCTGATATCAATCAGCGCATGTTAATAAGACAACTTAGAGAATTAGAGCAGGATAAAATTATTGAAAAGACGATCTACCCAGTAGTGCCTCCTAAAGGGTTCTGTTGCAAAGTTGAATTTATAGTATAATT
>NZ_KV840402.1:0-232 GCF_001839185.1 Staphylococcus sp. HMSC65H10
CAAAAGAACCAAGATAAAGGTTTACAATAATTCATGTACCTTGATTGAGTAATATAAAGAAGTAAGGGTCTGGGGCATAATTGTTCTTGTACAAAATAAAAAAGGACGATTTTCACATATAAAAATGAAAATCGTCCTTTTTTATTTGGCTCTATACTATTTAGGATTGGTGAGAATCACTAGTCCTATTTTTGATACAAAAAAGCGCAATTATCTCTATAATTAGAAGTAT
>NZ_KV840403.1:0-273 GCF_001839185.1 Staphylococcus sp. HMSC65H10
TTTTGTGTGCGCTCGGCATGATTAACAACTTGATGGTGAAAGTCCATTACAGGCTTGGCAGTAGGAACTGTTAGTGAAAGACAAGGGTGTCCATCGTGAGGTGGAATCTGAAGGAAGTCGGACGCAAACACTTGCACTGACGAACAGAAACATCATATCAAGGCTTATACGAACGGATGAGTTTGCACAACAAAACAAAGTCCAATACTGCCCAAATTCGTATGAGTAAATGATGCAGTGGCATGAGTGGAAAGTGGTTAATCTTACCCGAGG
>NZ_KV840404.1:0-767 GCF_001839185.1 Staphylococcus sp. HMSC65H10
CTACATCTGTGACTTCTAAATCATCCATGTAGGCTTCCGGTTCATCATAAATTTTATTGATCAGTTCTTCTTCCACATCTTGTAAGCCAGTGCGCTTGTGCACTGTATTTTTGACTTTTACTGTAAACGTAACTTTTACTTTGAATTGCATTATTGCTTTAAGGTTCTTGCATCTACAATTTGGTTATCATCTTTCCACAGATGCTTATTGCCGGCATCTAAAACAGTTTTCATCAAATTATCTACATCAGGCTTTGTACGCTTATACTTACCGACCATTGCCAAACGTTTTTTCTTACTCCAGCTTTTAGGTGGTGTAAAAATAAATTTCAACGTTACAATCACGCTATTTTCTAACATAAGTTTAGGCATCTGCTTTTGTATAAAAGCTTTATGCGCCGTATAAGTTGCAGGCATATAGGTTTGTACATATTTTCCTCTACTCGCAAATCTAGGTCTTGGCGACCCTATTGGTGCTTTATGTGTTTCATTAAAACTAATTTCTATTTCCATAAGACACCTCTATTTGACGCACAGCTGGCGTTGTACGACGTTTGTTACATTGGTATAGGAATAAGTCGTACAACCTCTCAGCGTTGCCCTGTGCTTCTCTAATCATCATCTCTGCAAACACTGAACTGCAGTTAAGATGACGCATGATATATTCTTTGGTTAACATCACCATGCATCTCGCTCCCTGTAATCATCGCCGATAACATTTACTTTACGGCTCCCTTTTTTCATTCTTGAATTAATCCTATGCCAAT
>NZ_KV840405.1:0-351 GCF_001839185.1 Staphylococcus sp. HMSC65H10
TCTGCGTCTGCATCGGCATCTGCATCTGCGTCTGAATCTGAATCAGCGTCTGCATCTGCGTCTGCGTCTGCGTCTGAATCTTCTTCGAAGTAACCATTATCAATACTAAAATCATCATGATCGGTAATAGTTACATGAACTTCTTCACCATCAGCATCATTTTCATCATTATTACCTGAATTAGTAACAGTTTGAGTCAAACCTTCTGGTTTATCAAAATGTACAATATAATCACCACTATCTAAATCATCAAAACGATACTTACCAGTCTTATCTGTTGTTGTTGTTTTTAATACGTTACCATTACCATCTTTCAGTGTAACATGAACTCCTGAGATGCCTTTTTCATCA
>NZ_KV840406.1:0-708 GCF_001839185.1 Staphylococcus sp. HMSC65H10
CAGAAGCACGCAGAAGAAAAGAGCGTCCTTGGTTGTACGACGGTACACCTCAAGTACATTCACGTGGTAAATACACACAATGGTTAATGGACACATCTGTGTTTCCTAAAAAGGCGGTGCGTTAGATGAAAGTTAGGGATTTGAATTTGAACGATCGTATTATTATTTGGAGTGATGATGGAGAAGAGGGCAAGTGCGGCAGTGTTATTACGTTTACTTATAAAAATTTTACTCAAGAAACTGCAGTTGTATTGTTGGATGGAGAAGCGAATGAAATTGAATTAACTGATGAGGATTACTTCGACAGACTGCCAACATCTTTCAAGAAAGCTGAACATTTTGAAGATTGCAAAAATAACTCAGTACATCAACCTAATCATTACCAGTTCGGTCAATTTACAGCAGCAATGATTATTGAGTTAGTAGGAAGTACTTATAAATCAGCGTCAGTGTTTTACCACGTAGGCAATGCACTCAAATACTTAATGAGAGCGCCTAGAAAGAATGGTTTGCAAGATTTAAAGAAAGCTAAGCAAAGCATTGAATTTGCGATAGAGTGTTGGGGTAAGTAGATGCGTGATTTATCAAACACAATTAAACAGCGTTTCAAATCAGACACACGAGGACGCAGTTTAACACAGCTAGAGCAAGAGTTACAAAGCAGAGGTGTGAAAGGGTTTGTGATTGATGCAAGCCCTACACGCATCA
>NZ_KV840407.1:0-2082 GCF_001839185.1 Staphylococcus sp. HMSC65H10
ATAAAGATGACTTCAAACCAAATACAGTGAAACCATTAGAAGATGCAGTTGCAGCGGGTGAAGCAGCGAAAGCAGACGCTACTAAGACTCCAGAAGAGTTGAAAGAAGCGGCTAAAGCTATCACTGATGCGCAAAAAGCTTTAGAAGCAAAAGCTAATAAAGATGAGTTAAACAAAGCTATTACAAATGCTGACGGTCTAACTTTAGATCCAACAGACGCAGAAGATAAAGCAGTCCAAGATGCTTTAAATAAAGCGAAAGAAGTTCAAGCAGATCCTAATGCTTCTCAAGCAGATGTTGATGCGGCAAAAGAAGCTTTAGAAAATGCAGTGAACGCTAAGAATGCACAAGATGCAAAAGAAGCTCAAGCAGCAGCGAAAGCTAAACAAGACGCTTTAGATGCATTAAAAGCAGAGTTAGAAAAAGTCGCTAAAATTAACAAAGACAACTTCACTCCAAACACAGTTGCACCATTAACTGAAAAAGAGGAAGCTGGTAAAGCGATTGTTGCAAATCCAGATGCGAAAACAACTGAAGAAATCAAAGAAGCAACTCAAGCATTAATTGATGCAGAAAATGCATTACAAGCTAAGTCAGACAAAGCCGCTTTACAAGCAGCGATTGATAAAGCGAATGCTTTAGGTGAATTGAATCCTGCTGATGCTGAAGATAAAGCCGTTCAAGATGCTGTAGCGGCGGGTGAAAAAGTTAAAGCTGATGGCAATGCAACACCACAAGAAGTGGCAGATGCTACAAAAGCAATTAATGATGCCATCGCAGCGAAAGAACATCAAGATGCTTTAGATGAATTAAATAAAGCAATCGACGCAGCAAACGCAGTCAATAAAGCTGACTATAAACCAAATACAGTGAAACCTTTAGAAGATGCAGTTAAAGCGGGCGAAGCTGCAAAAGCGGATGCGACTAAGACTCCACAAGAGTTGAAAGACGCAGCCAAAGCAATTACTGATGCGCAAAAAGCTTTAGAAGCAAAAGCTAATAAAGATGAATTGAACAAAGTAATCACTGCTGCAGAAGATTTAACTTTAGACCCAGCTGACAAAGAAGATAAAGCTGTTCAAGACGCATTAGCTAAAGCGAAAGAAGTTCAAGCAGACCCTAATGCTTCTCAAGACGCAGTAGATGCAGCGAAAGCAGCTCTAGAAGATGCAATTAATGCTAAAAATGCTCAAGATGCAAAAGAAGCGAAAGAAGCAGCAGATGCTAAACAAGCAGCATTAGATGCGTTGAAAGCAGAGCTTGAAAAAGCAAAAGCAATCAACAAAGATGAGTACACGCCTAATAGTGTGAAACCATTAACTGATGCAGAAACAACAGGACAAGCAATTGTTGATGCACCTGACAATAAAACAACAGCAGAAATTGAAGCTGCTACACAAGCATTAAAAGATGCTCAAGCAGGTTTAGTTGCAAAAGCAGATAAAGCAGAACTTGATAAAGCTATCACAACTGCTGATGGATTGAATTTAGATCCAACTGATAAAGAAGATAAAGCTGTACAAGATGCTTTAGAAAAAGCAAAAGCTGTTCAAGCAAATCCAAATGCGACTCAAGATGAAGTTAATGCGGCGAAAGATGCATTAAACAAAGCAATTGAAGCTAAAACTGCTCAAGATCAAGCAGACGCAAAACAAGCAGCGCTTGATGAGTTGAAAGCAGAACTTGCGAAAGTCGCAAAAATCGACCTTAATCAATACACACCTGATAGTGTTAAACCTTTAACAGATAAAGAAATCGAAGGTAATGCAATTGTAGCTATTCCAGATGCAAAAACTACAGAAGAAATCAAAGCTGTAACACAGGCGTTGAAAGATGCTCAAGCTGGTCTAGTTCAAAAAGCTGATAAAGCTGAATTACAAAAAGCAATCGATGCGGCAAATGCTTTAGGTAACCTTGATGCTGCTGATAAAGAAGATAAAGCACTTCAAGATGCAGTAGCAGTTGGTGAAAAAGTGAATGCTGACGGCAACGCAACACCACAACAAGTGGCAGATGCTACAAAAGCAATTAATGATGCAATTGCAGCAAAAGAACATCAAGATGCTTTAGATGAATTACAAA
>NZ_KV840407.1:2182-3879 GCF_001839185.1 Staphylococcus sp. HMSC65H10
AAGCTTTAGAAGCAAAAGCTAATAAAGATGAGTTGAATAAAGTAATCAATAATGCAGAAGGTTTAACATTAGATCCGACTGACAAAGAAGATAAAGCCGTTCAAGACGCGTTAGCTAAAGCAAAAGAAGTTCAAGCAGACCCTAATGCTTCTCAAGACGCAGTAGATGCAGCGAAAGCAGCTCTAGAAGATGCAATTAATGCTAAAAATGCTCAAGATGCAAAAGAAGCGAAAGAGGCAGCAGATGCTAAACAAGCAGCATTAGACGTATTAAAAGCAGAACTTGAAAAAGCGAAAGCAATCAATAAAGACGATTACACACCAAACAGTGTAAAACCGTTAACTGATGCAGAAACAACAGGCCAAGCAATTGTTGATGCTCCGAAAGATAAGACTGTTGAAGAAATCAAAAAAGCTACACAAGCATTGAAAGATGCACAAGCAGGCTTAGTTGCGAAAGCAGATAAAGCGGAACTTGATAAAGCAATCAATAACGCAGAAGTTTTAACGTTAGATCCAGCAGACAAAGAAGATAAAGCCGTACAAGATGCGTTAGAAAAAGCGAAAGCTGTTCAAGCAAATCCAAATGCAACTCAAGATGAAGTTAATGCAGCGAAAGATGCGTTGAACAAAGCAATTGAAGCGAAAACTGTTCAAGACAAAGCAGACAAAGTTAATGCAGCACTTGACGCATTAAAAGCAGAACTTGAAAAAGCGAAAGCTATCAATAAAGATGACTACACACCAGACAGTGTAAAACCGTTAACTGAAGCTGAAACAGCAGGTCAAGCAATTGTCGATGCACCGACTGGTAAAACAGTAGAAGAAATCGAAGCAGCAACACAAGCATTGAAAGATGCGCAAGCTGGTTTAGTAGCGAAAGCAGATAAAACGGAACTTGAAAAAGCTATTGATAACGCAGAAGGTTTAACGTTAGATCCAACAGATAAAGAAGATAAAGCCGTACAAGATGCGTTAGACAAAGCAAAAGCTGTTCAAGAAAATCCGAATGCAACACAAACAGAAGTTGACGCGGCAAAAGATGCGTTGAACAAAGCAATCGAAGCGAAAACTGCTCAAGATAAAGCAGACGCAGTCAATGCAGCACTTGAAGCGTTGAAAGCAGAGCTTGAAAAAGCCAAAGCAATTAATAAAGACGATTACACACCTAACAGTGTTGAACCATTAGTAGATGCAATGGCAGTTGCACAAGGTATTGTGAACAATCCGGAATCTGTAACTGTTGATCAAATCAAAGAAGCAACACAAGCATTGAAAGATGCACAAGCAGGCTTAGTTGCGAAAGCAGATAAAGCGGAACTTGATAAAGCAATCAATAACGCGGAAGGTTTAACTTTAGATCCAACAGATAAAGAAGACAAAGCAGTTCAAGACGCATTGGATAAAGCAAAAGCTGTTTTAGAAGATCCAAATGCGACACAAGAAGCAGTAGACGCTGCTAAAGACGCGTTGAACAAAGCAGTTGAAGCGAAAACTGCTCAAGACAAAGCTGATGCAGTCAATGCGGCACTTGAAGCGTTGAAAGCAGAGCTTGAAAAAGCAAAAGCTATCAACCAAGCGGACTTTACTCCTAATAGTGTTGAACCATTGGTAGACGCAATGTCAGTCGCACAAGGTATTGTGAATAATCCGGAATCTGTAAATGTTGATCAAATCAAAGAAGCAACACAAGCATTG
>NZ_KV840407.1:3979-14275 GCF_001839185.1 Staphylococcus sp. HMSC65H10
AAGCGGACTTTACTCCTAATAGTGTTGAACCATTAGTAGATACAATGGCTGTGGCACAAGGTATTGTGAACAATCCGGAATCTGTAACTGTTGATCAAATCAAAGAAGCAACACAAGCATTGAAAGATGCACAAGCAGGCTTAGTTGCGAAAGCAGATAAAACAGAACTTGAAAAAGCAATCAATAACGCAGAAGGTTTAACGTTAGATCCAAAAGATAAAGAAGATAAAGCCGTTCAAGAAGCATTAGACAAAGCAAAAGCAGTACAAGCAGATGCTAATGCGACACAAGCAGAAGTAGACGCAGCGAAAGATGCATTGAATAAAGCAATCGAAGCGAAAACTGCTCAAGATAAAGCTGATGCAGTCAATGCGGCACTTGAAGCGTTGAAAGCAGAACTTGAAAAAGCGAAAGCTATCAATCAGGCTGACTTTACTCCTAATAGTGTTGAACCATTAGTTGACGCAATGGCAGTTGCACAAGGTATTATGAATAATCCGGAATCTGTAACTGTTGATCAAATCAAAGCAGCAACACAAGCATTAAAAGATGCGCAAGCAGGTTTAGTTGCGAAAGCAGATAAAACAGAACTTGATAAAGCAATCAATAACGCAGAAGGTTTAACGTTAGATCCAACAGACAAAGAAGATAAAGCAGTCCAAGATGCATTAGAAAAAGCAAAAGCAGTACAAGCAGATGCTAATGCGACACAAACAGAAGTTGACGCTGCTAAAGATGCATTGAACAAAGCAGTTGAAGCTAAAGCAACTCAAGATAAAGCTGATGCATTAGCTGAATTACAAAAAGCTTTAGATAAAGCACAATCAACAGATAAAACTAAATACACACCTGAATCAGTAGAAAAATTAGATGTATCAGTGAATACTGGTAAAGCGATTGTTGAAAATTCTAAAGAGGTATCAATCAAAGATATTCAAGAAACAACAAAAGCTATCGAAGATGCATTAAAAGCTTTAGAAGTTATTAAAGCTCCTAAAATTGAAAAAGAAACTGATAAAGTTAAATCAACATCAGGTAAATCAGTTGAAAGAACATCTGATAAAGCAGTTAAGAAATCAGAAGGTTCAAAAGCACAAACTAAAGCAAATAAAGCCAAAGTATTACCAAACACAGGTCAAGAAACTCCAGCAGATCCTAAATATGCTACATTAATGTTAGCAATTGGTGGTTTAATGGCATTGTTCGGCAGACGTAAAAAAGAAGATAAAGATAATACAGAAAAATAATCGAATCAACTTTTGAGCACTAAACAGTAAAAGATTTAAGATAGTATTCACCCCTAGTTGGAATAATCTCCAGCTAGGGGTGTTTGCTTTTTATTAGGTTTTGAAGAATGCATCAATATGAATTATTTATATTACAAGGATACATTGATTTTATGTACTTTTAACAGATTTATGTTTCTGTCTATTAAGTTCTCATTACATAATTGTAAAAATGAAACTAAAAAAATGAGTTAAAATATATGGTTTAGAACCTTAAATGTGAGAAGAATGGTCGGTTTTGATAACGGAGGTATGTATTCACGCCTGTGTTTTCAACAATCTATATGAATTTTGCATTTTGTTTCCAAATAAAAAAGAAAGAATTTAACGATATTTCCCTACTAAAACATAAAATTTATATCATATACAATTGGGCAATACAATATTATAATAAAGATGTAGTAGAAATATACTAGTATCGGAGGACATCATATGAAAAAATTGGACTTTTTGCCTAACTTAAGAAATAGATACTCTATTAGAAGATTTACTGTAGGCACAGCATCTATTCTAATCGGATCTCTATTATTCTTAGGTCATAGCGGCGAAGCCAAAGCAGCAGAGAATATAAACGATAACAATACAGTTGTAGAGGCTTCTAATGATAGTAGTACGACACAACAAGCACCTGAGGAAAATAACAAAACGTCACTTGAAAAAACAGTTGATGCTACACAACAGCAAACTGATAATAAAGCACAAACGCAAAATGCATTAGAAGAAGTTAAAAAACAAGCTACTACAGAGATTACTTCACTTAAAAATTTAAACAAAGAAGAAGTTGACAGTTATACTCTAGAAGTACAACAAGCAGATTCAGAATCAACTGTCCACGCTATAGTTGAAAAAGCTAAAGCAGCAGCACAAGCAGTTGAACAAAAAGAAGAGTCAATTCAAACACAAAAAACTGAAAATTCAAAAGAATCAACAGAAGCAACTGTTGAAAAAACAAAAGAAACACCTACTACTGAAGCTGAACCAGTGAAAGCAGAAGCAACTGTTGAGAAAGCATCAGAACCTGTTGCTGAAAACAAGGAAGAAGCTCCTGAATCAGTAGTCACTCCTGCAACTGAGCCAGCAGTAGAAAAAGCGGTTGAAACAGTAACTGAAACACCTGTATTGTCTACAGTACAAAAAGTAGAAAAAGTAAAAGCAGACTTGAGTAATGACTATGACAGTGCCAAAGTGGATGCAGTTCTAGCAGTTATTGATACTACTGACTTAACACCAGAACAATTAAAATCAGAAGTATTAAGACTCTTACTTGAAGAAGCATCAGCTCAAAAAGACTTATTTAGCCCTCAAGCAACTTTACCAAGAACAGGTGAAGAAGCTTCAGGTTATTCAACAAGAGCAGCTGTTACTGCAAGAGACATCAGAAAATTAGATTCTGCTATTGCATCAGCTGAAAAATTAGAACCATTAAATCCAGATAATCCTTATGACAAAATTATTCAAGAAAAATTGAATATAGCTAAAAGTCTTAAAGGGGATGCAGCTGCTACTCAAGAACAAGTACAAACTGCAACAGCTGAGTTAACGGCAGCAGTTACTCAAAAAGGTTATCAAGAAGCTTTAGCAAAATTGCAAGAAGTTATTAAAGAAGCAAAAGCTGTAGACACAACTTTATATACACCATTATCAGCTCAAAAATTTTTAGAAGCTATTTCAAATGGTGAAGCGAGCGCTGCCGAACCAAAATCTACAGCTACAACTTTAAGCAAAAGAGCGAATGCCATAGAAACTGCAAAAGATGCGCTTATTTTGATTCCTGATAAAACGGAACTTAAAAAATTAATAGATAGAGCAGCTGCAATAACTGGATTAGATTATGGAATTTCGGAAAATGCTGTACTTAAAGATAGATTAAACTTTGCTAAACAAGTTTATGAATATGGTGAAAGTTCACAAGCAGAAGTTGATCAAAAAGCAAAAGACTTACTTCAAATTCTTAATTTTAGAGAATATCAAGAAGCATTAAATCGTTTACAAGCAGCAATCGATGATGCTAAAACTATCAATCAATCAGAATATACACCAGCAACAGCTACTCCATTTGATAGTGCAATTAAAGCAGGGGAATATCTAGCTGCTAATAATGTTATAAGTGTTACAGCGTTAAATACTGATGTGACTATTCCATCACCTGAAAAATTCGATGCAGCAACAAAAGCTATAAAAGATACTAAAGCTCAATTAGAAAGATTAGCAGATAAAACAGAATTAAATAACGCAATTCAAAGTGCAGAATCTGTTGGCCAATTAAATGCAGCAGATCCTGAAGATAAAGCAGTTCAAGATAAATTAGAAGCAGGTAAAGTAGTAAAAGAAGACCCTAATGCAACACAAGATCAAGTTAAAACAGCAACTAACGAATTAAATGATGCGGTCAAACATAAACTTTATCAAGATGCATTAGATGAATTAAATGCAACAATTCAAGATGCTGAAAAAGTAACTAAAGACGCTTATACACCTAATTCTGTAACACCATTTGATTCATCTCTAACTGATGGTAAAACACAAGCAGCAGACACAAATGCAACACCTGAAACTTTAAAAGCAGCATCAAAAGCTATAAAAGATGCTAAAAATGCATTAGTTCCAAGAGCAGATAAAGCAGCATTGAATCAATCTATTACAACAGCAGAAGCTCTTCAACCATTAGAAGCTGGAGATCCTGAAGATGATGCGCTTAAAACAGCATTAGAAGCTGCTAAAACTGTTCAAGGTGATTTAAATATCGATCAACCTGCAGTTAATAAAGCGAAAACTGATTTAGATAATGCGATAGCAGCTAAAAATGTACAAGATGAATTGGATAAAGAAGATGCTTTAGATGAATTAAGACAAACATTAGAGGATGCTGAAACTATTGACCCAGCTATATTTACAACAAGTAGTAAAAAAGCGTTTACTGAAGCTGTGACAAATGCTAAAACTATTTTAGGTTCACCAGGTTCTAAAACAATTGCTGAGATTAAAGCAGCTACAAATGCATTAGAGGATGCACAAGGAGTATTAGTTCCTCAAGCAGATAAAACAGCACTTAAAACAGCAATTAACACAGCTAATGGTTATAACAATCTAAATCCAAATAATCCTGTAGATAAAGCATTACAAGATAAATTAGCAGCAGCAAATGCGGTTAATACAAATGGTGATGCAACAGCTGATCAAGTTAAAACAGCTACAGATGATTTGAATACTGCGATTACAGCTAAAAAAGCTCAAGATGATCAAATCGCTAAAGATGCAGCTGCAAAAAAAGCAGCCCTTGATGCATTAAATGATGAATTGAATAAAGTTAAAGCTTTAGACAAAGCAACATATACACCAAATACAGTGACACCATTAACTGAAAAACAAACAGCAGCCCAAGCCATTGCTGATGCACCGGACACTAAAACAACTGAAGAAATCAATGCCGCAACAAAAGCATTGAAAGACGCTCAAAATGCTTTAGTTCCAAAAGCTAATAAAGACGATTTAAATAATTCAGTTAAAACAGCTGAAGCATTACCATTAAATCCAGCTGATACTGAAGATAAAGCAGTTCAAGATGCATTAGATAAAGCGAAAACAGTTCAAGCTGATGACAACGCAACACAAGATGCGGTTAATACAGCTCAAACTGATTTAGATAACACTGTTGCAGCTAAAAAAGCTCAAGATGCTAAAGATGCAGCCGCAAAACAAGCAGCCCTCGATGCATTAAATGATGAATTGAATAAAGTTAAAGCTTTAGACAAAGCAACATATACACCAAATACAGTGACACCATTAACTGAAAAACAAACAGCAGCCCAAGCCATTGCTGATGCACCGGACACTAAAACAACTGAAGAAATCAATGCCGCAACAAAAGCATTGAAAGATGCCAAAGATGCTTTAGTTCCAAAAGCAGACAAAACTGATTTACAAAAAGCACTTGATACTGCAAAAGCTATTACTGGTTTAGAACCAACTGATAAAGAAGATAAAGCAGTTCAAGATGCTATTGATGCTGCACAAACAGTCAACAAAGATGACAATGCAACACCACAACAAGTGGCAGATGTAACAAAAGCCATCAATGATGCTGTTGCTACAAAAGCGCATCAAGATGCTTTAGATCAATTGAATAAAGCATTAGAAGATGCTGCCAAAGTAGATAAAACAGATTATACTGCTGATTCTGTTAAACCATTTGATACAGCAGTAGAAGCGGGTAAAACAGCAGCTGGCGATAACACATCAACAGTTGAAGCATTGAATAATGCAACTAAAGCAGTTCAAGATGCTACTGCACAACTTGTACCAGATAAATCAAAATTAGATACAGCAATTACTGAAGCGAAAGCTTTAGAACCTTTAACTGATTCTAATACAGATCAATTATTGAAAAATGTTTTAAATGCAGCTGAAACTGTTAAAAATAATCCAAATGCGACACCTGAAGAAATCAAAACAGCAACTTGGAATCTTGAAGATGAAATCAATAACAAAAAAGCAGCAGACGCGATTGAAGCTTTAAAATCAGCTGTAAATAAAGCTGAGCAACTTAATGAAGCGAAATATACACCAAATACGTATGAACCGTTAAAAACTGCAATTACTGAAGGACAAAAAATCATCAACAACCCTCCATCTGCTGATACACCAGCAACACTTGCGAAAGCAAAACAAATTGAAGAATTAGTGAATGCTTTGAAAGAAAGAGCAGATAAAACTGAACTTGGCAATGCTTTAGATAAAGCAATTGCATATGGTGATTTAAATCCTAATGATGCAGAAGACAAAGCATTACAAGATGCAGTTACTGCAGGTCAAAAAGTAAATGGTGACGGTAATGCGACTACTGAAGAAGTTGCTAACGCAGTTAAAACAATCAATGATGCTATTGCCGCAAAAGAACGTCAAGATGCTGTAGACGAATTAACTAAAGCTATCAATGACGCAAAAGCAGTCAATAAAGATGACTACAAACCAAATACAGTAACACCATTCGAAACAGCAGTCACAGCTGGTGAAACTGCGAAAGATGACGCAACTAAAACAGTTGAAGAAATCAAAGCAGCCACAAAAGCCATCACTGATGCTAAAAATGCACTAGATAAAAAAGCGGATAAAACAGAATTGAACACATCTGTTACAACAGCTGAAAAATTAGGTGCACTTGATACTAAAGATGCTGAAGATAAAGCAGTCCAAGACGCTTTAGACAAAGCAAAAACAGTTCAAGCTGATCAAAATGCAACACAAGAAGCAGTGAATACAGCTAAAACTGAATTGGATAATGCAGTCAATGCTAAGAAAGATCAAGACGCGAAAGATGCACAAGCTAAACAAGAAGCTTTAGATGCATTAAAAGCAGAACTTGATAAAGTGAAAGCAGTAGATAAAACTGTATATACTCCAAACACAGTCACAACATTAACTGAAAAAGAAACTGTTGGTAATGATATTGTTGCAGCACCTGAAGCTAAAACAACTGAAGAAATTAATCAAGCAACTCAAGCATTGAAAGATGCCCAAAATGCTCTTGTGAAAAAAGCAGATAAAACAGAATTACAAAAAGCACTTGATAAAGCGAATACTTTCATTGATTTAGCAGCAACAGATAAAGAAGATAAAACGGTTCAAGATGCTGTAGAAGCAGGTAATACTGTTAAAGCTGATGACAATGCAACAGTTGAACAAGTTGAAAAAGCTACAAAAGCAATCAACGATGCAGTTGCCGCAAAAGAACGTCAAGATGCTTTAGATGAATTGAATAAAGCCATCACAGACGCAAAAACAGTCAACAAAGATGACTATAAACCAAATACAGTAACACCATTTGAAACAGCAGTAACTGCTGGTGAAACTGCGAAAGATGACGCAACTAAAACAGTTGAAGAATTAAAAGCAGCTACAAAAGCCATCACTGATGCTAAAAATGCATTAGATAAAAAAGCAGACAAAACAGAGTTGAACACATCTGTGACAACAGCTGAAAATTTAGGTGCTCTTGATACAAATGATAAAGAAGATAAAGCAGTCCAAGATGCTTTAGAGAAAGCAAAAACAGTTCAAACTGACGACAATGCGAGTCAAGAAGCTGTAAATACAGCTAAAACTGAACTTGATCAAGCCGTTGCAGCTAAGAAAAATCAAGACGAACTTGACGCACTTAAAAAAGCAGCGCTTGATGAATTGAAAGCAGAACTTTCAAAAGTCGGTAAATTAGACTATAAAGACTACACACCAGACAGTGTGAAACCTTTAGCCGACAAAGAAGTTTTAGGCAACGCAATTGTTACAATTCCTGAACTTAAAACTACTGAAGAAATCAAAGCTGTCACACAAGAATTGAAAGATTTACAAAAAGCTTTAGTTCAAAAAGCAGATAAAACAGAACTTGTGAAAGCTCTTGAAAAAGCTAAAACTTTAGGTGCACTTGACGCAACTGATAAAGAAGACAAAGCCGTTCAAGATGCAGTCACAGCTGGTAATACAGTCAATGAAGATGGCAATGCGACTACTGAACAAGTAGCAAATGCCACAAAAGCAATCAACGATGCAATTGCTGTGAAAGAACGTCAAGACGCTTTAGATGAATTACAAAAAGCAATTGACGATGCTAACACAGTTAAGAAAGATGACTATAAACCAAATACAGTGACACCGTTTGAAGCAGCAGTCACAGCGGGTGAAACTACTAAAGATGACGCAACTAAATCAGTTGAAGAAATCAAAGCGGCCACAAAAGCAATTACTGATGCTAAAAATGCATTAGATAAAAAAGCAGACAAAACAGAGTTGAACACATCTGTGACAACAGCTGAAAATTTAGGTGCGCTTGATACAAATGATAAAGAAGATAAAGCTGTTCAAGACGCTTTAGACAAAGCGAAAACAGTACAAGCTGATCAAAATGCAACGCAAGAAGCAGTGAATACAGCTGAAACTGAATTAGATAATGCGTTAAATGCTAAAAAAGCACAAGATACTAAAGAAGCTGTTGAAAAACAAAATGCTTTAGATGCATTGAAAGCAGAGCTTGAAAAAGCAAAAACAGTTAATAAAGAACTTTACACTACAAACAGCGTAAAAGTTTTAACTGACTCTGAAACTGCAGGACAAAATGTAGTTGATAATGCAGCTAATAAAACAACTCAAGAAATTGAGGAAACAACAAAAGCATTGAAAGATGCTCAAGCAAACTTAGTTTCAAAAGCAGATAAAACAGAACTTGTGAAAGCACTTGAAAAAGCAAAAACTTTAGGTGATTTAGTTGCAACTGACAAAGAAGACAAAGCCGTTCAAGATGCAGTAACAGCAGGTGAAGCTGTTAACGAAGATCACAATGTAACACAAGAACAAGTTGCTAACGCAACAAAAGCAATTAACGATGCGATTGCTGCAAAAGAACGTCAAGATGCTTTAGATGTTTTAACAAAAGCTATTAAAGAAGCAAATTCAGTAGTTAAAGATGAATACAAACCAAACACAGTCACTCCATTAGAAGAAGCTGTTAAAGCTGGTGAAACAGCTCGTGCTGATGCTACTAAGACTGTTGAAGAGTTGAAACAAGCAGCACAAACAATGACTGATGCTCAAAATAAACTTGAACTTAAAGCAAATAAAGAAGAATTGAATAAAGTTGTTAAAACTACAGAAACTTTAGAGCTTAATCCAGCTGATAAAGAAGATAAAGCGGTTCAAGATGCATTAAATACTGCTAAAGAAGTTCAAGCAGATCAAAACGCATCACAAGAAACAGTTGATAAAGCTAAAACTGATCTTGAAAATGCAGTAAAAGCTAAAACAACTCAAGATAAAGTAGACGCATTCAACAAAGCGCTTGATGCATTGAAAGCAGAACTTGAAAAAGTAGCTTCAATCGATAAATATGCATATACTCCAAACAGTGTAGAACCATTAACTAAAGCTGAAACAACAGGTCAAGCTATCGTGAAAAATTCTGCTGGTAAAACAGTTGAAGAAATCAATAAAGCAACACAAGATTTGAAAGAAGCACAAAAACACTTAGTAGAAAAAGCTGACAAAGTTGAACTTGATAAAGTCATCGACACAGCAGAAAATACTGAATTGAACGTAAATGATAAAGAAGATAAAGCAGTCAAAGATGCTTTAGACACAGCTATCAAAGTTCAAGAAGACTTGAATGCAACACAAGAAGAAGTCGACAAAGCTCAATCTGATTTAGCAAAAGCACTTGAAACAAAAGCAACTCAAGATAAAGCTGATCAAGTGAATGCTGCATTAGAAGTATTGAAAAAAGAACTTGAAAAAGTAGCTTCAATCGATAAATATGCATATACTCCAAACAGTGTAGAACCATTAACTAAAGCTGAAACAACAGGTCAAGCTATCGTGAAAAATTCTGCTGGTAAAACAGTTGAAGAAATCAATAAAGCAACACAAGATTTGAAAGAAGCACAAAAACACTTAGTAGAAAAAGCTGACAAAGTTGAACTTGATAAAGTCATCGACACAGCAGAAAATACTGAATTGAACGTTAATGACAAAGAAGACAAAGCGATTCAAGATGCTTTAGATAAAGCAATCAAAGTACAAGAAGACTTCAACGCAACACAAGAAGAAGTCGACAAAGCTCAATCTGATTTAGCAAAAGCGCTTGAAAATAAAGCAGCTCAAGACAAAGCTGATCAAGAAAAAGTACAAGCGTTCAACAAAGCACTTGAAGCGTTGAAAGCACAACTTGCAAGCTCAAGAACAGTGGTTAAAGATAACTTCACACCAAACAGTGTTGCTCCATTCGAAGATGCACAAGCGGTGGCACAAGGCATCGTGAACAATCCAGAATCTGTAACAGTAGAACAAGTTGTCAAAGCAACAGAAGTCTTGAAATCAACACAATCAAGCTTAGTAACCAAAGCAGATAAATCAGAACTTGAAAAAGTGATTAAAACTGCTGAAGGTTTAGATTTGAACGTGACTGATAAAGAAGACAAAGCTGTAAAAGACGCATTAGATACAGCAGTAACTGTTGAAGCAGATC
>NZ_KV840408.1:0-840 GCF_001839185.1 Staphylococcus sp. HMSC65H10
CTACATCTGTGACTTCTAAATCATCCATGTAGGCCTCTGGTTCTTCATAAATTTTATTGATCAAACTATCTTCCATAGCTTGTGTATTTTTATGTTTGTGAAATGTATCTCTGACTTTAGCTGTAAATGTCACTGTGCATTTGAATTGCATTTCTACGTCGTCATTGTCGATATTCAATTAATCTACCTCCTCGATTACCATGATGATTTTAGCTTCATCACCGTATTGCTTTAAGGTCCTTACATCTACAATCTGGCCATCATCTTTCCACAGATGCTTATTGCCGGCATCTAAAACAGTTTTCATCAAATTATCTACATCAGGTTTTGTAGACTTATACTTACCGACCATTGCCAAGCGTTTCTTCTTACTCCAACTTTCAGGCGGTATAAAGATAAACTTCAACGTTACAATCACGCTATTTTCTAACATAAGTTTAGGCATCTGCTTTTGTATAAAAGCTTTATGCGCCGTATAAGTTGCAGGCATATAGGTTTGTACATAGTTACCTCTTTTACTGAATCTCGGTCTTGGTGAAGCCATAGGTGCTTTATGTGTTTCGTTGAATTTAATTTCTATCTCCATAAGACACCTCTATTTGACGCACACCGGGCGTGTTCTTATCTTTGATACTTTGGTCTAGGAAATTCTTGTAAAGCTTTTCAGCGTTGCCCTGTGCTTCTCTAATCATGTACTCCGCTTTACTTTCACTACACCTCAAATTTTGTATAATATAATCTTCGGTTAACATCACCATGCATCTCGCTCCCTATAATCATCGCCGATAACATTTACTTTACGGCTTCCTTTTTTCATTCTTGAATTAATCCTATGCCAAT
>NZ_KV840409.1:0-805 GCF_001839185.1 Staphylococcus sp. HMSC65H10
TGATGCGTGTAGGGCTTGCATCAATCACAAACCCCTTTACGCCTCTGCTCTGTAACTCTTGCTCTAGTTGCGTTAAACTACGTCCTCGTGTGTCTGATTTGAAACGCTGTTTAATTGTGTTTGTAAGTTCTCTCATCACTTCACCAGATCGTTAGCTTTAATAAACTGTGCTAATTCCTCATCTGTTTTAATAGCTTTCATTTTTTGATAATGCATGCCTGCCATATTGCCTACATAATTTGTATCTTCAGCAAGCGGTATTACACTGAATGCTATTTCTCCATACTTGTTTTTGAGATAGTATTTATTTTTAGCTCCTTCCAATAAGCCCATTTAAAGCCCCTCCTTGAGACGTTGCGCATAATCGATGATTTTATCCAACTCTTTATCTAATGCGTCTTTACGACCCAGCCTTGTTGGATATTTAATAAGATTAAACTTCATTGCGCCTCTGAACTCTTCGGGTGTAAAGTGTTGTCTACAAAATTCGATAACATCAATATCACCTGTCCCTTGATAATGTTCAGGGATGTTTTTATAATCTTCAAAATGTTCAGCTTTCTTGTCGAAGTAATCCTCATCAGTAAGTTCGAACGGGTCATCGATACCATCTAACTGAACCATGACTGATTGTTTGCCAAGTCTATCAACTTCTCGAATAACAACACCTGCATGACCGTCCTGCACATTTAATCCACGATATTGCCATAAGATAATACGATCATCTCTTCTTAAATCTTTAATCTCGTTCATCTAACGCACCGCCTTTACCATTAAATCATTTTCACATAGGTGCAAGTACCAG
>NZ_KV840410.1:0-218 GCF_001839185.1 Staphylococcus sp. HMSC65H10
TATACAACCGCTAACCAAAATAAAATGAAGGATTACTTTATCATTCGTATTAAATATTATTATAAAGGCGGTAAATTACAAACAAGCAATGCCAAAGTTATCAAACAAAATGATGTAAAAAAAGAAGTTAAAAAGAATGAACAACAACAAGTGGTTAAGACAACAGATTGGAAAAAGAACAAACATGGTACTTGGTGGAAAAATGAACAAGCTACATT
>NZ_KV840411.1:0-250 GCF_001839185.1 Staphylococcus sp. HMSC65H10
AATCCTTCATTTTATTTTGGTTAGCGGTTGTATACGGTGCGCCTTTGCCGACGTGCAATTCCCATGAACGATGCGGGCAAGAAGTACCGAAGAACTCATTATGCAAGCGGACAGTTGAACGGTTGACTGGTAAGCCATAAGATTTCATGACATCAGCAACAACTTTTAAAGTTGCTTCTTCGTTCTCTAAGAATAGCTTGTCTGATAAACGACCAGGGTATGACTCACAAATTTCGAAACCGATCAAGTT
>NZ_KV840412.1:0-221 GCF_001839185.1 Staphylococcus sp. HMSC65H10
AAGCAGATGCAGACGGCAAGTGGACAACAGAATTAGTTGAACCATTAACACATGACGCAGTGATCAAAGCAGTTGCGTCAGATGTGGCGAACAACAAGTCAGCAGAAGCGGCACAAACTGTGAAAGATACAACAGTACCAGCAACTCCGACAATCGATGCAATCGAAGCGGGAGCTAAAGTAGTAAACGGAACAAGCGAACCACTGAGCACGGTAACATTG
>NZ_KV840413.1:0-683 GCF_001839185.1 Staphylococcus sp. HMSC65H10
CCTGTTTTTTCGATCATGTCTTGGTTTACTTGGTAAGGTTTCAATAATTTGATACGTTCTTCCCAAACTTCATCTGGTTCACCCATAGATACCCATACGTCTGTGTAAAGTACGTCTGAATCTTTAACACCTTTATCGATGTCGTCTGTTACTAAGATTTCGCCGCCGTTTTCTTCAGCGATTTCTTTACAACGGTTCAATAATTCATCCGTAGGATTCAATTCTTTAGGGCAAACAAGGTTGAAACGCATACCCATGATTGCTGCACCTTGCATCAACGCATTCGCAACGTTGTTGCGGCCGTCGCCTACGTAAGTGAAGTTGATTTCGTGATAAGGTTTTTTCAATACTTCTTTAGCTGTTAGGAAGTCAGCTAATACTTGTGTTGGGTGATCTTCGTCAGTTAAACCGTTCCATACCGGCACGCCTGATTCTTCAGCTAATGTTTCAACAGTACGTTGAGAGAATCCGCGATATTCGATGCCGTCATACATCCCACCTAAAACGCGAGCTGTATCTGCTGCTGTTTCTTTTTTGCCCATTTGAGAACCAGTTGGTCCAAGGTAAGTAGTGCTTGCACCTTGGTCAGCTGCCGCAACTTCAAATGCGCAACGAGTACGAGTTGAGTCTTTTTCGAAAATTAATGCAATGTTTTTTCCTTTAAGTGTTTGTTGCTCAATACC
>NZ_KV840414.1:0-999 GCF_001839185.1 Staphylococcus sp. HMSC65H10
GAACAGTAGAAGTCCCAGTCACAGTGACTTATCCAGACGGAACAAAAGACCATGTGAACGTGCCAGTAACAGTGGGAGAACAACCACAAAAAGACAAATATGAACCAACAGTTCAACCAATTAAAAAACCATTTGGTCAAAACACAACAGAACAAGAGGTTAAAGACAAAGTAACAGTCCCAGATTTTCCAAAGGATAAAGGTACACCGACAGTCACAGTTGATAACCCAGCACAAATACCAAACGGTCAAACACCAGGAACAGTAGAAGTCCCTGTAACAGTCACATATCCAGATGGCACAAAAGACCATGTGAAAGTTCCGGTAACAGTGGGAGAACAACCGCAAAAAGATAAATATGAACCAACAGCGGGAGAAATTACAAAACCTTACGGTACACCAACAACAGAACAAGAAGTCAAAGGCAAAGTAAGTGTTCCAAACTTCCCTAAAGAAGGCGATCAACCTGTTATCACAGTAGATACAAGTAAATTGCCAAACGGACAAACTAGCGGAGAAACTCAAGTTCCTGTAACAGTCACATATCCGGATAAAACTACTGATACAGTTAATGTGAAAGTAACGGTAGGACCAAAAAATTCTGAGATTTACCAACCAACAACAGGAGAAATTACAAAACATTTCGGTGAGAAAGCAACACCAGATGAAGTGAAATCAAAAGTGACTGTTCCAGGTTACCCAGAAAATGGTCAACCATATACAGTGTCAGTAGATGAAGCAAAAATTCCAGATGGTCAAACACCGGGAGAAGTGGAAGTTCCAGTCACAGTGACATATCCAGACAACACAACAGATATTGTCAATGTAAAAGTTACAACTGGACCAAAAGACTCAGATACGTATGAGCCAACAATTCAACCAATTACAAAACCATTTGGTCAAAGCACAACAGAACAAGAAGTGAAGGATAAAGTCACAGTTCCAAACTTCCCAGTGGAAAAAGGCACACCGACAGTCACAGTCGATAACCCGGCACAAA
>NZ_KV840414.1:1099-3129 GCF_001839185.1 Staphylococcus sp. HMSC65H10
ACCGACAGTCACAGTCGATAACCCGGCACAAATACCAAACGGCCAAACACCAGGAACATTAGATGTATCTGTAACAGTCACATATCCAGATGGCACAAAAGATCATGTGAAAGTTCCGGTAACAGTAGGAGACCAACCGCAAAAAGATAAATACGAACCAACAGTTCAACCAATCAAAAAACCATTTGGTCAAGGAACGACTGAACAAGAGGTTAAAGACAAAGTCACAGTACCAGACTTCCCTAAAGATAAAGGAACACCGACAGTCACAGTCGATAACCCGGCACAAATATCAAACGGCCAAACACCAGGAACAGTAGATGTCCCTGTAACAGTCACATATCCAGATGGCACAAAAGACCATGTGAAAGTTCCGGTAACAGTAGGAGACCAACCGCAAAATGATAAATACGAACCAACAGCAGGAGAAATCACAAAACCATATGGTACACCGACTACTGAAAATGAAGTCAAAGATAAAGTAAGTATTCCAAACTTCCCTAAAGAAGGCGACCAACCAGTTATTAGTGTTGATACAACGAAAGTCCCTGACGGCAAAACAAGTGGAGAATTCGAAGTCCCAGTAACCGTGACTTATCCGGATAAAACAACAGATACAGTTAATGTGAAAGTCACTGTAGGTCCGAAAAACTCAGACACTTATGAACCGAAATTTGAAAATATCACAAAACCATATGGTCAAAATACAACTGAACAAGAAGTGAAAGACAAAGTAACAGTCCCAGATTTCCCAACGGATAAAGGTACACCAGTGGTAACAGTGGATGATTCAACTAAGATTCCGAACGGTCAAACATCTGGCGTATTTGATGTACCTGTAACCGTCACTTACCCAGACAAAACAACAGACAAAGTCACAGTGAAAGTAACAGTCGGTGAACAACCGGATAATGTGAAATATGATCCTAAAGCAGGAGAAATCACTAAACACTTTGGTGAAAAAGCTACACCGGATGAAGTGAAATCAAAAGTGACTGTTCCAGGATATCCAGAAAACAGTCAACCATATACAGTGACAGTAGATGAAGCAAAAATTCCAGACGGTCAAACACCGGGAGAAGTAGAAGTTCCAGCCACAGTAACTTATCCGGATAAAACAACAGATATTGTTAACGTGAAAGTGACAACAAGACCAAAAGATTCAGACACGTATGAACCGACTACAGGAGAGATTAAAAAACCATACGGTACACCTACAACTGAAGAAGAAATAAAAGGAAAAGTAAGTGTTCCGGACTTCCCTAAAGAAGGCGATCAACCAGTTATTACTGTGGACACAAGTAAAGTGCCTGATGGTCAAACAAGTGGTGAATTTGAAGTTCCAGCTACAGTCACATATCCAGACAAAACAACAGACGTTGTGAAAGTTAAAGTAACAGTTGGACCAAAAGATTCAGTTACGTATGAACCAACAACACAACCAATCACAAAACCATTTGGTCAAGGCACAACAGAACAAGAAGTGAAAGACAAAGTCACAGTACCAAACTTCCCAGCGGATAAAGGTACACCAGTAGTAACAGTGGATGATCCAACTAAGGTTCCAAACGGTCAAACACCGGGTGAATTCGAAGTTCCAGTGACAGTCACATATCCAGATGGCACAAAAGATCACGTAACAGTCAAAGTTACAGTGACTCCACAGCCGCAAAATGATAAATATGAACCGACTGCAGGAGAAATCACAAAACCATACGGAACTCCAACTACAGCGGATGAAGTCAAAGGCAAAGTAAGCATTCCAGATTTCCCTAAAGAAGGAGACCAACCAGTAATAACGGTTGACACAACTAAAGTACCTGACGGTAACATAAGTGGAGAATTCGAAGTTCCAGTAACAATCACTTATCCGGATAAAACAACAGATGTTGTGAAAGTTAAAGTAACAGTAGGTCCGAAAGACGCTGATACTTATGAACCGAAATTTGAAAATATCACAAAACCATTTGGTCAAGGCACAACAGAACAAGAAGTGAAAGATAAAGTGACAGTACCGAACTTCCCAGCGG
>NZ_KV840415.1:0-233 GCF_001839185.1 Staphylococcus sp. HMSC65H10
CCTTCCCGGAACGAGGTATAGGTGTAAATCCTATCTTCCGCTCCATATTATGCCGGCGTGGCGGAATTGGCAGACGCGCGGGACTCAAAATCCCGTTCCAGCTGATGGAGTGCCGGTTCGATCCCGGCCGCCGGTACTGAAATAGAAACATTTTTAATGTTTTAAGAGTAGAATTCTTGATATATCAAGGTTTCTACTCTTTTTTTGGCTCTCTGTCAAATAGGACTGGTGAG
>NZ_KV840416.1:0-604 GCF_001839185.1 Staphylococcus sp. HMSC65H10
GAACTGGCAGACGCACAGGACTTAAAATCCTGCGATAAGTGATTATCGTACCGGTTCGATTCCGGTCCTCGGCACCATAATATATATAAAATGCGCCCGTAGCTCAACTGGATAGAGCGTTTGACTACGGATCAAGAGGTTATGGGTTCGACTCCTATCGGGCGCGCTTATTTTCTACGGGAAGTAGCTCAGCTTGGTAGAGCACTTGGTTTGGGACCAAGGGGTCGTAGGTTCGAATCCTGTCTTCCCGATAACCTTAGAAAAAGGATTATTAAATTAATATGGGGGCTTAGCTCAGATGGGAGAGCGCCTGCTTTGCACGCAGGAGGTCAGCGGTTCGATCCCGCTAGTCTCCACCATATTTAATTACAACATAAACCTATACAATGGCGGTGTAGCTCAGCTGGCTAGAGCGTACGGTTCATACCCGTGAGGTCGGGGGTTCGATCCCCTCCACCGCCACTAATTATTAGTTGTAAAATTATTTAGGACCTTTAGCTCAGTTGGTTAGAGCTAACGGCTCATAACCGTTCGGTCGCAGGTTCGAGTCCTGCAAGGTCCATATAATTTTTTTGGAGGAATACCCAAGTCCGGCTGAAGGGAT
>NZ_KV840416.1:704-1227 GCF_001839185.1 Staphylococcus sp. HMSC65H10
GTCGGCGGTTCGAACCCGTCATTCTCCACCATTTTGAATTATATATTTGTCGGAGGGGTAGCGAAGTGGCTAAACGCGGCGGACTGTAAATCCGCTCCTTCGGGTTCGGCAGTTCGAATCTGCCCCCCTCCACCATCTTATTTTAATAGGGGCATAGTTCAACGGTAGAATAGAGGTCTCCAAAACCTTTGATGTGGGTTCGATTCCTACTGCCCCTGCCATGGCGACTGTGGTGAAGTGGTTAACACATCGGATTGTGGTTCCGACATTCGTGGGTTCGATTCCCATCAGTCGCCCTTTATTATTAATGGGCTATAGCCAAGCGGTAAGGCAACGGACTTTGACTCCGTCACTCACTGGTTCGAATCCAGTTAGCCCAGTTACTTTTGGCGGCATAGCCAAGTGGTAAGGCCAAGGTCTGCAAAACCTTTATTCACCGGTTCAAATCCGGTTGCCGCCTCCATGAATTATGCGGGAGTAGTTCAACTTTTAGAACACGTTCCTTCCCGGAACGAGGTATAGG
>NZ_KV840416.1:1327-61864 GCF_001839185.1 Staphylococcus sp. HMSC65H10
AGAGGGTCAGAGGTTCGAATCCTCTATGGCTCACTCTTGCACCCTTGTGATAAGGGTGCTTTTTTTATTGCATTTTTTCCTTTGCTATTTGAATTCAAGTATATAATTCAATTGTGTATGTATTTTTATTCTAAGCTAAAGGGGGATGTATGCTATAATTTATATGTATGAGCGCTGTAATAATCAATCATACAGCATTCATTGTAATTAGGTTACCGGAGGAGATGCTATGAATTTTGGCGGCATTTTTGAAAATTTCAATACGGTAAAGTTAATAACAAGTATTCTAGACTTGCTTATAGTCTGGTATGTGATTTATCTGTTAATCACAGTATTCAAAGGTACTAAAGCAATCCAACTACTCAAAGGTATCATTGTTATTGTAATTGGTCGTTGGGTCAGTGCTGCTTTAGACTTGACTACTACTGCAAGATTGTTTGATATGGTTATCCAATGGGGGTTCTTAGCTATCATTGTGATCTTCCAACCAGAAATCAGACGTGCACTTGAGCAGTTAGGTAGAGGTAACCTGTTTAAACGCTATGTTGCTAATTCATCAGCAGATCAAGAGAAATTGATTAAAGCAGTTGGCGGAGCAGTACAATACATGGCCAAACGAAGAATTGGTGCTTTAATTGTGTTTGAGAAAAAGACAGGTCTTCAAGATTACATTGAGACAGGTATACCAATGGATTCTGATATTTCACAAGAGCTTTTGACGAATGTCTTTATTCCTAATACACCGTTGCATGATGGTGCAATGATTATTCAAGGAACAAAGATTGCAAGTGCTGCTTGTTATTTACCACTTTCTGATAGTTCTAAGATTTCAAAGAGTTTAGGAACAAGACACCGTGCTGCAGTAGGTATCTCAGAAGTTTCTGATGCATTTACCGCAGTGGTATCTGAAGAAACTGGTTCTATTTCTGTAACGTTTGATGGAAAATTACGTAAAGACATCTCACTAGAAGTCTTTGAAGAATTATTAGCTGAACATTGGTTTGATACAAGACTTCCAAAGAAAGGCGTGAAGTAGAATGTTTGAGAGCAAATGGGGTTTAAGATTTGTAGCATTTGTCTTAGCATTAGCTTTCTTTTTAACAGTGAACAATGTCTTTGGAGATATCTTTGGAACATCTAAACTATCACAAACTTCAACACGCACAATTTCGAATGTACCTGTAGAAGCTACATATAACAGTAAAAATTTATACGCTTCAGGCATACCTGACAGCGTAGACGTTCAAATTAAAGGTACACAATCCAAAGTGTTGAAAGCAGAACAATCAGATGACATTAAAGTCGAATTAGATCTAACTAAAACATCATTAGGTCGTCACAAAGTTGATTACGTTATTAAAGGTTTGGATAATGAAGTAGAGGGTACTGTTAATCCTAAACAAGCGACTGTTAATCTTGAGAAGAAAGTAACAAAGATGATGACAGTAACGCCTGATGTGAGTGAATCGTACATCAATTCTAACTATCAAATCAAAAATCAAACTGTGACACCAAAGAAAGTTAAAGTGATAGGTGGACAACATCAAGTAGATAGTATTGCTTACTTAAAAGCAACATTCAAAAATGATACAGATATCAACGACGATACAACAGATGTCGGTGAAATTGTAGCTTTTGATAAAAACTTGAAGAAACTTGATGTGATTACAAAACCAAGCACTGTTAATATTACTGTAGAGTTAGAACCTTACAGCAAGAAAGTAGATATTAAAAAGAAAGTTATCGGTAAATCAAATTCTAAGTTAAATGCTGATAATGTTAATTTGTCTAAACAACAAATTGAAATTTTTGGAAATAGAGATGAGTTAAGTGATATCCATAGTGTAACAGCAGTGGTTGATTTAGCAGACTTCGAAAATTCAGATGAAGCTGCTGTGAAGATGGAATTACCTGACAAAGTTAAAGATGCTGATGCGGGCGATATCAAAGCTACTATATCAGCGAAATAAATTAAGCATTAAAGGAGAATTTTGAAATGGGCAAATATTTTGGGACAGACGGAGTCAGAGGTGTAGCAAACGAAGAATTAACTCCAGAGCTGGCTTTTAAACTAGGTAGATACGGCGGTTATGTTTTAGCGCACAATGAAGACAAGAAGCATCCACAAGTCCTTGTAGGACGTGATACACGTGTTTCTGGGGAAATGTTGGAATTTGCGTTAATCGCAGGTTTAATTTCTATCGGTGCTGAAGTAATGCGATTAGGCGTTATTTCTACACCAGGTGTAGCATACTTAACAAAAGAAATGGATGCTGAATTAGGTGTTATGATTTCAGCTTCTCATAATCCAGTGGCAGATAATGGAATTAAATTCTTCGGCTCAGACGGCTTTAAATTATCTGATGATCAAGAACAAGAAATTGAAGCACTATTAGACGAAGAAAATCCTGACTTACCACGTCCAATCGGAAATGATATTGTTCAGTATTCGGACTACTTCGAAGGTACTCAAAAATACTTAAGCTATATAAAATCAACTGTCGATGTTAATTTTGAAGGTTTAAAAATTGCGTTAGATGGCGCAAATGGTTCAACATCACAACTTGCACCATTCTTATTCGGTGATTTAGAAGCTGATACAGAAGTTATTGGTTGCAGCCCAGACGGCTACAATATCAATGACGGTGTCGGATCAACGCATCCTGAAGCTTTAGCGCAAACAGTTGTGGAAACTGAAAGCGATTTTGGTTTAGCTTTTGATGGAGATGGAGACCGTTTAATTGCTGTCGATGAAAAAGGTAACATTGTTGATGGTGACCAAATCATGTTCATTATTGGTCAAGAAATGTCTAAAAACCAAGAATTGAACGACAACATGATTGTTTCTACTGTTATGAGTAACTTAGGTTTCTACAAAGCATTAGAAGCAGAAGGCATCAAATCTAATAAAACTAAAGTTGGCGACCGTTATGTAGTAGAAGAAATGCGTAGAGGTAATTACAACCTTGGTGGTGAACAATCAGGCCACATCGTAATGATGGACTACAATACTACAGGTGATGGTTTATTAACAGGTGTACAATTAGCAGCTGTTGTGAAATTAACAGGTAAACCATTAAGCGAACTTGCTGAACAAATGAAAAAATACCCACAATCATTAATTAACGTACGTGTAACAGATAAATATGCAGTGACTGATAATGCTGATGTTAAGGCAGAAATGGACCGCGTAGAAGCTGACATGAACGGTGAAGGACGCATTTTAGTACGTCCTTCAGGTACAGAGCCATTAGTACGTGTAATGGTAGAAGCTGCAACAGATGAAAAAGCTGAAAGCTATGCACAACAAATTGCAGATGTAGTTAAAGAAAAAATGGGTTTAAATGAATAATTAACTTTGAAGAACTGAGACTGGTAAGAAAGTCTCAGTTTTTTGATTTGTGGTACAAAAATAGACTGAAGCTGTTTAAAATAGCTTCAGTCTAAATCTATATCTATTAAAGTTCTAGATAAACATCATTGATTTCTTCCGCAAGTGGTTCATTAATTTGTGCATATTCTTCTAAGAAATCCATTGCTCCATGCTTCTCAATGTATTCATCTTTCTTAACTGTCTCTTCATCATTTTTATCATGATATTTAAGCAAGTAAGCAGCTGCTTGAACTAAACCTTGATGTTCTAAGTCTTTATCATAAAGATAAGCAAGTGGCTTAATTATACGATCTTTAGGACCAATTTTACGTAAAGTACCTCTACCAACTCTTGTTACATCATCTGAAAGATATGGATTTTTGAAACGATTGATTATTTTTTCTACATAAGCTCGTTGTTCATCTTGAGAGAATCCAAATACTTCAGTAATATATTGGCTTGTTTCACTCAATACTTGACGTAGGCCTTCTTCAATATTACGGTCTTCTACAGCTTCTAGTACTGTTTGATAGCCATGATATTGACCGGCATAAGCTAAATAAGCGTGACCAGTATTAACTGTCATTAATTTACGTTCAATATATGGTGTTAAATCGTCAACATATTTAATGTGTTCTAACTCTTTACCATACCAAGCATCTTTTTCAACAACCCATTCAAAGAAAGGTTCAACTAACACATCTAAAATATTATCTTGTGTTTGTTTTGGAACAATACGATCCACTGCTGAATTAGCGAAATGAATTTCATCTGATAGAGGACCTGTAATTGAAAGTACTGCAGATTTTAATGTATCTGTTGCCATAATTGCATTTTCACAGGCAACTACATTTACAGGTTTTGTTCTTTCTTGAAGTGCAGGTGCAATGGATTTTGCGATAATCGGTAACAGATTAACACCTACAGCTGTAGTAATAATATCCGCTTCTAATAAGGCATCATGTAATTTTTGTGGATTATCTTTTGAGTTAATTGCATCAACGCCATTAATTGTCGTAGTTGTTTTATCTTCGTCTGCAAGAATAACTTGGTATGCTTGGTCTTGATTTAATGCATCTACAATCTCAGCGTTAACATCTGAGAAAGTGACATCTACATTGTTTTCAGATAAGATTTGGCCGATAAATCCTCGACCAATATTACCTGCACCAAAATGTACTGCTTTCATTATGCATCAGCCTCCTCAAAGACAGCTTTAATTTCTTCAGCACTTTGTGCATTTAAAATACGTTCAACATTTTCTTCTTCGCTGAAAGTAATTGCGATTTTAGATAATAAATCTAAATGCTCGCCATCTTTACCGGCAATACCAACGATGACTTTAGCAGTTTCGTCTCCCCATTGAACACCGTCAGGTACTTGTAGTAATGTAAGTCCTGATTGCAATACTGCATTTTTTGCTTCTTCTGTACCATGAGGAATCGCTAAACCATTACCCATGTAAGTAGAAACAACTTCTTCTCTATCTTTCATCGCTTGAATATAAGAATCAGTTACAGCACCAGCGTCTATTAAAGCTTGTCCAGCTTTTTCAATAGCTTCTTCTTGGTTCTTGAAAGATTGATTTAAAAAGATATTTTCATTACTGAATAGTTCTGACATAAATAATCACTCCGTTAATAAAATTTGTTTTGTTTCTCTAATAAAAGCCTTCTTCATCTCATCTATAATTTCGTTAGGATTTTGCATTAATTCATCAATTCGATGTAAATTACATGTAATTACTTCTGAAATGGCACTAACGATAGGTGAGGATGGGCTATCTTCTGGTAAAAACATGCTGATTAAATAATTGATGGTATGTTCTTGATTTTGTTCAACGATAGTTAATGGTTGTTTTAACCTTGTAATTAATACCATTGGCTTTACAATCAGCGCATGTTTTAGATGTGGTAGTCCTATAGGATAGGGAGCTAATGTAATGCTTCTATCCTCTGCATATGTTTTTAATACTTGTTTAAATTGTGATTTGCTTAGAATACTTTTATGTTTAGCTAATCGTTTCGCTAAATAATCTTGCCAATTTGTGATTGTTGCATCTTCAACATAAATATTTTCAATCACATCCAAATACCTTTGAATGGTCTCAATAATCTGATCCTGATTTAAAGATGAAATCTTGCTTGATGAACTAGAAGTCACTCTGTTTTCGTTTGCTTGTGTGTTCAAGTAGTTAGAAACATATTTGATATCTGCATCCGGTAATAATGGATTGACTTGAATATAATGTTCATTAATATCTAATGCTAAAGTAGAAATAATACCATCATAAGCATTGAGATTTAATTGTTTTAAATCACTTAATGATGCTTGCTTAGTTTGTGTAATTTCTGGAAAAGTTTGTTGTAAGCGTGTGGCTAGCACACGACTGGTACCTATACCAGAACTACATACAACTAACACATGATAATCTGGTAGACTATTAGCTTTTAGTGAACCCCCAAAATGCAAAACAACAAAAGTAATTTCACTATCTGGAAAGTAAAGCTCAGGCCAAATCTTCGATAAACTATTTGAGACACTGTTATAAAGTTTTGGATATTTATTTTTAATCATCTCTGTCAGAGGATTATGTGTTTCAATATTAGCGTTTAAACGGTTCATCGCAGGTATTAAATGTAATTTTAACCCCGCAGCTAAATTCGATTTATTTACAAATGAATATTGAGAACTTTCTTCTACCAGGTGAATCAATTGTTGGATTTTGTAATTGTTATCTAACAGTTCTTCAGATTGATAGTCTTCGTGTTTTCTTTTAGCACCGCGTAAATGTATCGTAATAAAAGTGATTTCTGCTTTGTTGAAAGTTACGTCATAAATGTGTGATAGTTGTTTAGTTAATGAGGAAGCAATGTTATATTCCTCTGTATCTTTGACTGATTGATAAATCGTTTCGTCAATAGAAACATTTTCACCGTGTTTAATGCGGTCAATGCTCAATACAATATGAACAGTCAGCGTTAAATAACTCGCTTCTGTCAATGTATAGGGTAGAGCACTAAGGTAATCCATTAATACACGCTCAACTTGGAAAATATGATCAAGTTCTACCATTGAAAGTTGAGAAGTGTTTAATGATTGATATACAAAGTGATTTTCTATGACCGAGTAAACACTGGTGCTATTTAAATTTTCAACCATAAGATGACTCAACATCTCGCGTTTCTTTGCTTCTGAACCATTTAAGCTGACACCAGCACCTCGTCGTCGTTCTAATTCGAGTTGGTATTCTGATGCATCTTGTTCTAATTCATCGAGCAACTTTGTCAACGTAGTCTGAGCAACACCAATTTCATGTGCTAAACTATATTGCTTTATAGGTTCTCTACTTTGTATCAATGCATATAAAATAATGGTTTTTTGTTCAGCAGTTGTCAGGTCTAAAGCAGCAATGTTGCTAAGCTCTGTTTGGAGTTTAGCAATTGCTGCTTGTGAACCTTCTAACTGGATACCTTTATTGGGAATTCTATCGATTTGTAAATTTAGTTCAGACAAATCTTGTTCTAAAATTTTAAGTTCACGGTGTATCGTACGTGATGAAACGGCGAGTTGTTGTGCAATATCATAAATAGTCATATATTGGCCGTGCGATTTAATGAGTAACTCTAAGATTGCTTTTTCTCTGTTGCTTAACAACATAGGCCTCACCTGCATTCCTTTTTAAAGAAGTTCTAATCTATTGTTGGTCTTCTTTAAGGTTATTAATCAATTCTTCATATTTAGGCGAGTTCAAGAAATTATCCACCGAAATATGAACAGCATTGGGTGCTTGTTTGATAGCACGGTCTGTCAATTTATTTTGCGTAATTACAAGTTGTGCATCACTTGGTAATTGGTTGATCGCTGTGTTAGTGACCTTGATATGATCAAGACCAGCTTTCTTGAACTTGTTACGTAACATGCTGGCGCCCATAGCACTAGAACCCATACCTGCATCACATGCGAAAATAACATGATTAATATTGTCATAGTTATGAGCATCAACATCTTCAGTGTTGTATTGTTCAGTCAAGTCTTCTTGGCTGTTTGTTGCTGAAGCAGTTGTAGTTGAACCATTTTGGTCTTCTTTCAAGTTATTAATCAATTCTTCATATTTAGGCGAGTTCAAGAAGTTCTCTACTGAAATATGAATCGCATCAGGTACTTGCTTGATAGCGCGATCTGTTAATTTTTTCTGAGTAATAACAAGTTCTGCATCGCTTGGTAATTGATTAATCGCTGTGTTAGTCACTTCAATGTTTTCAAGACCAGCTTTCTTGAACTTGTTTCTTAACATGCTGGCACCCATAGCACTAGAACCCATGCCTGCGTCACAAGCAAAAATGACATGTTGAACATTATTGTAATTGTGTGCGTCGACATCTTCAGTGTTGTATTTGTCTAAAAGGGCATCACCATCAACTTGTGAAGTTGAAGCGGCTTGTGTCTGCTCATTAGATTTGCTTTCTGTATTACTACTTAATTTAGATGCAACACTTGATTTTTTACCTTTAGTAGCTTCCATTTTAGCTGTAGCGTCTGCAAGATCTTGTTTAGGGTCTTTCGTAAATTTCAAGATTAAAGCAGAAACCACGAATGAAACAAGTGCTGCTAAAAGTACACCAATAATCATGCTTAAGAATTCACCTTTAGGTGCGTTGATAATATAAACAATGATTGATCCTGGTGAAGCAGGTGTTTTAAATCCAAAGTCTAATAATGAATAAGTTGCTACACCTGTCATACCGCCTAAAATAACTGCTACGAATAAGAAAGGTCTCATCAATACGTATGGGAAGTAAATTTCATGAATCCCACCAAAGAATTGAATGATACCAGCACCATAAGATGTTGCTTTGGCAGTACCTTTACCAAAAATCATGTATGCGAGAAGGACACCAATACCTGGTCCAGGGTTAGATTCAATTGTATATAAAATAGATTGACCTACATGTGAAGCTTGGTCTGCACCAAGTGGTGTGAAGACACCATGGTTGATTGCATTATTTAAGAACACAATTTTTGCTGGTTCAACAATAATGCTGACTAACGGTAATAAATGTGCATGTACTAATGCTTCTACACCAACAGATAAAAGATGCATAATTAACTTCATAATAGGTGCTAAAATCTTAAAACCGAAAATAGTCATGATGAAACCTAAAATACCAGCAGAGAAATTATTGAATAACATCTCGAATCCTTGTGGTGTTCTAGGTTGGATGAATTCATCTGTTTTCTTCATAAGCCAACCAACAAGCGGCCCCATAATCATTGCGCCGAGTAACATTGGTGTATCAGGCAGTGCAACAATAACCCCCATCGTTGCAGTAGCTGCGATAATACCACCGCGTAAATCATGAATCAGACGTCCACCGCTGAAAGCAATTAGTAATGGGATCAGATAAGTAATCATTGGTCCTGCTAATTCAGCTAAATCTTTGTTAGGTAACCAACCATTATCAATGAAGATCGCTGCAATAAAGCCCCACGCGATAAATGCACCGATATTTGGCATAATCATACTGCTCAGAAATGAGCCGAATGCTTGGACCTTACGTCCAATCCCTTTATTTTCCTGTGAATTTGACATTGTCATCCACCTCTCTTAATAACTTTGATATAGCTCAATTTTAAGACTGACATGGATGCGGTTACAATCTAATCTAAATGGTACTTTGTCACAGAGATAATGACATTTATAAAATAGCCTATATATAATAGTAGAAACATAATTTGAAATAGAAAAAATTTGCAGTTAGCAAAAAACTTTAGAGTGTAAGCGGATACAGGTTGTGAAAATAGTTGCATTTATAAAATCACTCATTGTAAAATACTTATATTACGTGTAAAAGGGGGATAGACAGGTTAAACCATAATTATAGCGCCCGTACAATGACAAGCTGGAATTTGCGTAGATTTATATCTTAGAGCAGAAGATGTAATAGCAAGCATAGCTTTAAATTGTCGACGAGGAAGACAGTGATCGGATTATCGGCGGATGCTGTCTCGGATAAGGTCAGTCGTAAGTTTACAAGGTAAAACATTGAGGTGACTCGATGCACAAAGTTTGTAAACAGACCCAAGTTTATATTTTTGAACGGTACTCACACAAGGGGATTAGTACGTCTATTTTGTAGAGTTCAAGTGAGAAGGGACTCTATAAAGTAAATTTAGGCGGCATCAATTTATATTCGATACAAAAAAATTTAATATGAAACTGAAAGATTCCCCCGTGAAAAGGGTAACCGTTAGGAATGAAGAATACGGAGGAATTGAATTATGTGTGGAATTGTAGGATATATCGGATATGATAATGCGAAAGAAGTATTGTTAAAAGGCTTAGAGAAATTAGAGTACAGAGGTTATGACTCTGCAGGAATTGCACTTGTGAATGATGAAGGTACGACAGTATTTAAAGAAAAAGGTCGTATTGCAGATTTAAGAAATGTAGCTGACAACAGTGATGTAGATGGAACAGTAGGAATTGGTCATACACGTTGGGCGACACATGGTGTGCCGAACTATGAAAACTCTCATCCGCATCAATCAGCATCTAAACGCTTTACTTTAGTTCACAATGGTGTGATTGAAAACTATGAAGAATTACGTGATCAGTACGTATCAGATGTGAATTTCTTATCTGAAACAGATACTGAAGTTATCGTACAATTAGTAGAACATTTCTCAAATGAAGGCTTATCTACTGAAGAAGCTTTCACTAAAGTCGTTAAATTACTACATGGTTCTTATGCCTTAGCATTATTAGACGAAGAAGACCACGATACAATCTACGTGGCGAAAAATAAATCACCATTATTAATCGGTGTTGGTGAAAAATTCAACGTTGTTGCATCAGATGCTTTAGCAATGTTGCAAGTAACAAATGAATATAAAGAAATTCACGATCATGAAATTGTTATTGTTAAACGCGATTTAGTTGAAATCAAAGATTTAGATGGCAATGTACAAGATCGTGAAACGTACACTGCTGAAATCGATGCGGCTGATGCTGAAAAAGGTGTTTATGATCATTACATGTTAAAAGAAATTCATGAACAACCTGCAGTTATGCGTCGTATTATTCAAGAATATCAAGATGACAACGGCGACTTGAAAATGGACAATGCGATTATCGATGAAGTCGCACAAGCTGACCGTATTTATATTATCGCAGCAGGTACAAGTTATCATGCAGGTTTAGTAGGTAAAGAATTTATCGAAAAATGGGCAGGTGTCCCAACAGAAGTACATGTCGCTTCTGAATTCGTATATAACACACCATTATTATCTAAAAAACCATTATTCATCTATATTTCACAATCAGGTGAAACAGCAGACAGTCGTGCTGTATTAGTTGAAATGAAAAAACGTGGTCATAAAGCATTAACAGTAACAAACGTACCAGGTTCAACACTTTCACGTGAAGCGGACCATACATTATTATTACATGCTGGACCAGAAATCGCTGTAGCTTCTACAAAAGCTTATACAGCACAAATTGCAGTACTTGCTATCTTGTCTCAAATTGTGGCTAAACGTCATGGCCAAGAAGAAACTGTAGACTTATTACAAGAACTTGCGAAAGTCGCAAATGCGATGGAAGCAATTGTAGACGATGCTGAATACATGGAACAAATTGCGAAAGATTTCTTAGCAACTACTCGTAATGCCTTCTTTATCGGTCGTACAATTGACTATAATGTCAGCTTAGAAGGTGCATTAAAATTAAAAGAAATTTCATATATTCAAGCAGAAGGATTTGCTGGCGGAGAATTAAAACACGGTACAATTGCTTTAATTGAAGATCAAACACCAGTGATTGCTTTAGCAACACAAGAGAATGTTAATCTATCAATTCGCGGTAACGTTAAAGAAGTTGCTGCACGTGGTGCGCATACTTGCATTATCTCAATGGATGGATTAAACAAAGCAGGGGACACTTATGTCATTCCTCAAGTAAATGAATTGTTAACACCACTTGTATCTGTGGTTCCATTACAATTGATTGCATACTATGCAGCATTACACCGTGATTTAGATGTGGATAAACCACGTAATTTAGCAAAATCAGTCACAGTAGAATAATTGATTATTAACGAAACTGTCATTCTCTTTGCAGAGTGGCAGTTTTTTACTTGAAGAAAGTTGCGAAAACAGTCTGAAAATGCCATAATCAAGGCGATAACAACAACTTGGAGGAAAAGTAATGGATAATGTAAAAGCGATATTCTTAGATATGGATGGAACGATTTTACAAGAAAATAATAGAGTATCAGATAAAACAACAGAAACAATCAAACAATTACGTCAAAATGGATACAAAGTCTTTATTGCGACAGGACGTTCATTTGATGAAATTGAACATTTAACACCTGAAAACTTTGAAATTGATGGTGTTATCTCATCTAACGGTACAAGAGGAGACGCAGAGGGTGTCACTATTTTTGAACATAGTCTGACATATGAAGCAGTAACTGAAATTGTAGAAAGTGCTAAAGCACAACATATTTATTATGAAGTCTTTCCATTTAGCGGTAAGCGTATGATTTTAAAAGAAGACCGTGAATGGATTGAAGCAACTTGTGCAGGCGATACACCACCGAATAATGTAGGTATCAGTGAATGGAATTCTCGTAAGCATGCTTTAAATGGCAACGTGAACTGGGTAGATACATTACCGCAAATGCAATTTTCTAAAATTTATATGTTCACACCAGATTTAGAGAAAATCACGAAATTCAGAGAACATTTAATTGATGAACAGAAACAACTAGAAATCACAGTTTCCAACTCATCACGTTTTAATGCAGAAACAATGGCAGAAGGTATCGATAAAGGAACAGGTATTAAAGAAATGATTGAACACTTTAATATTCCTCAATCAGATACACTTGTAATTGGTGACAGTGATAACGACCGTTCTATGTTTGCTTTCGGTCATTATACAGTCGCAATGAAAAACGCACGCCCTGAAATTCAAGCACTGACAAAAGACGTCACTTCTTATACAAATGATGAAGATGGTGCAGCACGTTATTTAGAATCTAATCTTTTGAATCAATAAATAGAAAAAGCGTATGAAGGACTTGTTATAATTCCTTCATACGCTTTCTTATTGCTTATTTTTTAAATTCATCAGAACGTTCATCAATCTCTTTATTCTTTGATTGTAAGTGATCAAAAGTTGTATCTTGATAAACTTCTTTATCATTTTCTTTTGCAGTTTCTTTCGTTTCTGTTTCTTTAACAGGAGCTGTTGTTTCTTCTTGTTCTTTTTGTTCTGCTTTTGCTTGTTGTTTACGTTGTTGACGAGAAGGTGCACGGTGAGGTACAACCCCATCAGTCACTGTACTGAAGAATGCGATAATCGCATTAACGTTTAAGTAATAAACGACAATTCGTACGATGATAATAATGACTAGTAAAACAACTGTTAAAACGCCTGCCACATTTTGTGAAATACTTCTTGTAGAGAATGCGACAAGTTGAGAAACAGGTGTTTCTAGAATAATAACAATTAAATCTAATACTACAAGTCCAAGTAATAGTTTGAACCATGAATGATGACCATTTTTCATAGATTTAAATGCGTGTTTAACATCTTGGAATGCACCGGCCTGACGGTCTTTAAAGTATGCGACTGTATATGCAATCATGATGTATGTGAATGTCCAAATAAAGAATGATAATACAATCGCTAAAATAGTTAGCGCGATCAATTGAACAGCGATGTATACACCGACATGTTCCATAAAGTAACTTTGTCCGCTTCTCAACAACGCTCCGATACCTAAACTGAACAATTGAGTCAGTAAGTAACGAATCAGACTCAGTATCGCGATAAAGAGTAAAGTAAACAATGCTAATTTAACAGCTCTTAAATAGCTGCCTTTTTTAAATGCTTCTAAAGCATCAAGCAAACTAACTTTTTCTTTATGGATACCTTTATAAATAATATTGATGGCACCTGCAGCCAGGTGATATCCAACAAAAATAAAGAAAGCTAATGGTATGATAAGACTGATAATCACCGGTAATAAAATTTGCGGTGACATAGATTGATACATCATCGCCATAATAAACATCGAGATACTCTGTGTTAACGGCTGTAATGTCAATCCAGTCAGTAATAGAAAGACAATAAATGTTAGAATACTAAAAAGAGCTATTTTAACATTTTGCGGTTTTGCGTTTTGTATTGCATGTTTATGAAATTTAAACAATGGCTTAGCACTCCTTTGATATGATATAAACACAATATCAAAAAAATGCTTGGTTTCAAATTAAAAAATCAAGATTATAAGCAAAATGTAATGTTTTGTTTCATTATAAACTTTAATGAGGGTGATAGTATGAAATTTGCAGTATTTACAGATGTCCACGGAAACATGGATGCATTGGCTACAGTCTTAAGAGACATTGATAGAAGAGGGGATATTGATCATATTTACAATTTAGGAGATATTATTGGAATCGGTCATAATACGAATGAAGTTTTAGGTATGGTCACTTCACGCGATGATATTACATCAATTGCAGGCAACCATGACGAAGCAATTATGTCAGTCATCAATCAAACACCATATCCAGAAGATTTAAAAGATAAGTTTTACGAACATCATCATTGGATTGCTGAACATTTAAACCCACAGTATTACGAGTATTTAAATCAATTACCGAGAACGTTTAACTTAGAAGTGGCCGGCCAAAAAGTATTAGGTATTCATTATGAAATTGAAAATATGATGTTAGAACAACCTATAGATAAAGTGCCGTTCAGTCCAATTGTTGAACCGACAGCATCGCATATGTCACATCTATTTAAAGATAAAGAAGCGGATTTGATTCTATTCGGTCATAATCATACGTTGCATCATTTTATTTATGAAGATGTTGCTTACTTTAATCCAGGTTCAGTAGGATTGAATCGTGCACCTTATACAGTATATGGTATTGTGACTATTACACCTGAACAATTCAATATCGAACATGTCAGAGTAGCTTATGATAATACACGTTTCATTGATGGCTTCGAACAAAAAGATGTGCCAGGCCAACAATTGATATTTGATAAATTTATTCAATAGAGAACGCTTATTAACAACAGACTAAAAAAACGACGTTTCAGTGATTGCTGAGACGTCGTTTTTTAATATCATATAAATATTCATTTGAATGTTTTAAGGTGTCACGACATGTGAACATAATGTTTCGCGACTATGTTCATTTTGGTCAGACTCTAATTGAATCGTCATATGATGCACATTAAGTTCGTTTAATTGATGTTCAATACGTTTAAGCAATGCCTCGCACTCTTTGATAGATAATGTATCACTTACGACTGCATGACAACTGAATGCATTTAAATCATTAGAAATCGTCCAAATATGACAGTCATGCACATTTTGGATTTCTGTTTCAGCACGTACCGTTTCAACCACTTGATCAATATCGATATCTTTGGGTGTACCTTCCATCAAGATATTAAGTGAATCTTTGATTAAACCGTAACTACTTTTAAGGAGTAATAAAGACACCAACATACTTGCAATAGGATCAGCGATAGTAAAATGGAAAGCCCAAATTAAGAATGCGGCAACAATCGCACCTAATGAACCAAGTAAATCACCTAAGACATGTAAGAATGCGCCGCGCATATTAATATTATGTTCCGTATCTCCGCCACGCAACATAATCCAAGCCACTACAATGTTGACCACTAAACCAATGACACTGATGATAAACATTTCAGTAGAAAGGACTTCAGGAGGTGCTGCAAATCTTCGAATGGCTTCAATCATAATGCCGATACTGATAACGAGTAATAAAACACCATTAAATAAAGCAGCTAAGATTTCAAAACGTTTATAACCAAAGGTCATGTTCATGGTCGCATGACGTTCAGCATATTTAAATGCGAATAATGCTAAGCCAAGAGAAAAGGCATCACTAAGCATATGTACACCATCTGATAGCAAGGCTAAACTGTTCGCAAAGAATCCTCCGATTAATTCAACGACCATAAAGGATGCGATAATAATAAAAGAAAAAGCTAAAACACGTTTGTTGTCGGTATGCACATGATGATGGTGATGATGATGTGCATGTTCATGAGAATGATTCATAATAAAACTTCCTTTCTAATCAACCGGGTGCTCTGCATGATGGATGGCTTGTGAAAGCAGTGTAACTACGTGTTGATCATCAAGCATATAAATTTTAGATTGACCTTGTCGTTGATCTTTAACTAATTCAGCATGACGCAGTACCTTTAATTGATGCGACACATTTGACTGCGAAAGTTTGAGCGTATGGCTGATGTGACCTACACTGCAAGGTCCTTGTTCAAGTAAGTGCATAATTCGGATACGGTTGGGTTCACTTAAGGCTTTGAAAATCTCCGTCACTTGTGCGAGTGTACGGCCGCTTAATTCTTGATGTGACATTACTTCCACTCCTCTTATTAATATATGAACATGTATTCATATATAATGTACATCGATTGTATGTATAAGTCAATATCAGAAAACAATGTCTGTTTTGGGTTAACAAATGAAGGGAACAGTCATAGCATATAACTAATAAAAAGAGTTAAAACAGATAAGGAGTGAAGTCGTTGAGTATTTTATTCTTAGGTGCCAATGGTGGTGTTGGCCATTATGCAGTAAAACAATTAAAAGAAGCAAACCAAGATGTAACAGCAGCTTATCGTAAAGAAGAACAAGTGAGTAAAGCAAAAGAAGAAGGTTATCAAGCAGAACTTGTAGATGTTGAAAATGATACGATTGATGACCTTACAAAGAAATTCAAAGGCTTTGAACAAGTGGTCTTTTCTGTTGGTTCAGGTGGTAGTACTGGTGCAGATAAAACAATCATTGTTGATTTAGATGGTGCAGTTAAAGCTATTGAAGCAAGTAAACAAGCAGGCGTGAAACACTTTGTGATGGTTTCTACATTTGATTCTCGTCGTGAAGCGTTTGATAGTGTACCAGAACTAAAACCTTATACTATTGCGAAACATTATGCAGATAATCATTTACGTGATTCAGGCTTGTACTATACGATTGTGCATCCTGGTGCTTTATTAGATGATCCAGGTACTGGCAAAGTAACGATTGCTGCTCAGTTAGAAGAAGCGGGCAGTGTGCCACGTGAAGACGTTGCATCTGTCATAGTAAATGTCTTGAGCGACAAAGCATATCAAGGCGGAGAATTCCAAGTCGTTAGTGGCGATGAAGCAATTGATACAGCGTTGACTCAATATTATCAAAACAAATAATCATGATTATAAAATTTGTTTAGGAAGGTCTTTGATGGCCTTCTTTTTTATATGTAATATAGTAAGTTTATGAAGGAATTTGTTATAATTAAGAAGATAAAACTATGGAGGTCAAAAGTCGATGAAAATTTCGAAAACAAAGATATATGAAAAAATTGCCGACATCTTGTTAGAACAAATTAAATCTGGTGAATATGCTGTCGGGGACAAATTGCCTTCCATTCAAGCGCTAGCAAAAGACTACGGTGTCAGTGTGGCATCTGTACGAGAAGCTTTTAATGCGTTACGTACAATCGGGGTCATTGAAATCAAACAAGGCTATGGGACGTTCGTGACTAAAAAAGAACCGGTGTTCTTTGATTTGAATGAATCAAGTTTGACGCGCAAACAAATTGAAGACTTATTAGAGTTACGAGAAGTTGTGGAACTTGCGACAGTACAAAAAGCTGCGACACATCGAACTGATGAAGATTTAGAAGCGTTATCTTCTGCATTGCAATTGATGCAGAAAGCAGTAGGTGATGGAACATCAGGTGAAGCGGCTGATTTAAAGTTCCATTTAGCAATTGCCAGATCAGCACAAAATGATATGTTATTTGATTTATTGAATAATATTTCTGATGTGATTCAAGAAACAATGAAAGAAACGCGCAGAGTGTATTTATTTGATAAAGAGAAAGCATTACGCCGTTTATATGAAGAACATCAAAAGATATATCAAGCGATTGAACAACAAGATTCAGATAAAGCTGTTCAACAAATGAAATCACATTTAGCAGAAGTACGTGATACAATTCTAGAAAATATTCGCCAAAAATAAACATTAGGAACAAGTCTCATGAAATAGAGGCTTGTTTTTATTTTGCTTAAAAACTGTTCGCGAAATCAAAAAAGTTTGAACAAATTGTTAAACATCTGATGACTAGATGTTTAAATAGCGCTATAATGTACGAGTAATCGTTTCTATTCTTAATCTAAACAGTAATTGTTGTGGGGATGATTACTGCTGCTTTCATGATTAAGAATCTAGAAATCATTAAAAATTTAATAGGGCATATACGTTCACGTAACATGCGCGAGCGGGGAAAGGGTGTAAAATATGAAAGTCAGTTTATTCTCAACTTGTTTAGTTGAAGCTTTCCATACACGCATTGGTGTTGCGACAGTGGAATTGCTTGAAAGATTAGGCTGTGAAGTAGATTATCCAACAGCACAAGTATGCTGCGGACAACCAGCTTACAACTCAGGTTATTTTGATGATGCAAGACAATCAGCTAAACAAATGATTAAAGCATTTAAAGATTCAGATTATGTTGTCGCACCATCTGGTTCTTGTATTACTATGTTTAAACATTATCCAAGTTTATTTGAAAAGGATCCTGTAATGCATAAAGAAGCTATCGCATTGGCAGATAAATCTTATGAGCTTACTCAATTTATCGTTAATGTATTAGGTGTAACAGATGTTGGTGCATCATTAGAAGGTAAAGCAACAATTCATCCATCTTGTCATATCACACGTGTATTAGGCGTTGTGAATGAACCGAAAGAACTATTAAGTCATGTGAAAGGATTAGAATTAGTAGAATTACCTCAGTATTATAACTGCTGCGGTTTCGGTGGTACATTCGCTGTAAAAATGGCTGATGTCTCTAGTGAAATGGTTGATGAAAAAGCACATTGCGTTGATGAAACAGGGGCTGATTACTTAATCGGTGCTGATGCCAGCTGTTTAATGAATATCGAAGGACGTTTAAAACGTATCAATAGTAAAGTAAAAGTACTTCATATTGCGGAAGTGTTGAATCATCAACTTGAAGGGGTGGTGCATTAAGATGGGTATGCGTATCGGAGAAAAAACATTCAAAGAAGCCTTCAAAGTTGAGAAACAAAATAAATTCATGCGTGGTGCGGTAAGTTCTGCACAAGATGGCTTAAGAGTTAAAAAATTAAAAGCACAAGAAGAACTTGGCAACTGGGAAGAATGGCGTCAACTTTCTGCAGAAATTCGTCAACATACATTAGAAAACTTAGATTATTATTTGAATCAGTTATCTGAAAATGTTGCGAAACTTGGCGGTCATGTATACTTCGCAGAAACAAAAGAAGAAGCTTCTAACTATATTGCTGAAGTAGTTAAAAAGAAAAATGCTAAAAAAAATCGTGAAGTCAAAATCCATGGTTACTGAAGAAATCAATATGAACCATGTCCTACAAGATACAGGGGCTGAAGTTGTTGAAACTGACTTAGGTGAATATTTACTACAAATTGATGAAGAAGATCCGCCATCACATATCGTTGCACCTGCATTGCATAAAAACCGCGGTCAAATCCGTCGTGTGTTACATGCGAAAGAAGGCTATGAAGGTACTGATGATCCGACAGAAATGGCACGCTTTGTACGTAAAATTATGCGTGAAAAATTCTTAGCTGCAGAAGTCGGTATTACAGGATGTAACTTTGCGGTTGCTGATAGTGGCAGCTTCTGCTTAGTTACCAATGAAGGTAATGCACGTATGTCTACAACTGTACCTAAAACACAAATCACAGTTATGGGTATGGAACGTATCGTACCATCATTTAAAGAAATGGAAGTATTAGTCGGTATGTTATCTCGTAGTGCAGTAGGTCAAAAATTACCAAGTTACGTCACTACATTAACAGGTCCTCGTGGTGAAGGTGAAATCGACGGACCAGAAGAATTCCATTTAGTTATCGTAGATAATGGACGTTCAACAATTTTAGGTACACAATTCCAAGAAATCTTACAATGTATCCGTTGTGGTGCATGTATGAACGTATGTCCAGTGTACCGTCATTCAGGCGGCCACAGTTATGGTTCTATTTATCCAGGACCAGTCGGTGCAGTTTTATCACCATTACTCGGCGGTTATGAAGAATATGGTCAATTACCATATGCATCATCACTATGTGCCGCATGTTCTGAAGCATGTCCAGTTAAAATTCCGCTTCACGACTTACTCTTAAAACACCGTCAAGTCGAAGCAGAAGAACTTAAAAAATCAGCATTAGGTGAACGTCTGGTTATGAAAGGTTTCGGTATCGGTACAACTAAACCGCATCTTTTCCAATATAGTATCAAAATGGCAGGACCAGCCCTCAAACCGTTTGCGAATAAAGACGGTTGGGTTGAAAAAGGTCCAAAACCATTACACGCTTGGACACAATCCAGAGATTTCCCAACACCTGAAAAAGAACGTTTCAATCACTGGATGAAAGAACATTTGAAACAGAAAGAGGGTAATCACTAATGACTGGTTCAGTTTCTAATAAAGACAAATTCCTAGCAAATATTCAAAACGCCTTAGAACGTAAAACACCAGAGAAAGTCATCAAACCTGAATGGTCAGTTCAACCACAATACAAAACTTTATCTGACTTATCACAAGATGAATTAGTCGACCACTTAGAACAAGAATGTAAAAACATTCATACTGCATTTGTGAAAACAACTACAGCACAATTGAATGAAACATTGAAAGAAACAATTGAACAGTTTGGCGGCAACCCAGTTGTACGTTTTGATGATCCACGCTTTGATCAATACCACATTGATTTAAGCGCATTTGAAACAACAGTATGGGATGAAGCACGTCCTGAAGAAAGTAAAGCAGCAGCACAAACTGCACAAGTGGGTATTACTTTCAGTGATTATTGTTTAAGTGAAAGCGGCACAATCGTGCTATTTTCAGGCAAAGGACGCGGTCGTGCAGTAAGTTTAATGCCTGAAACTTATATTGCGATTATTCCTAAATCGAATATTGTTCCAAGATTTACTCAAGCAGCAGACGGCTTATTCGATAAAAACCAAGAAGATGCACGTTTCCCATCATGTGTAAACTTCATTACTGGTCCATCTAACTCAGCTGATATCGAAATGAATTTAGTTGTGGGTGTACATGGTCCAGTGAAAGCGGCTTATATTGTTGTAGAAGATATCTAGAAACCATAAATTAATTATATAAAAATGCATAAATCCCCGAACCATACAATTAACAGTATGACTCGGGGATTTCTCTGTATTTAAAAAGACCTAAGCTTTTCCAGGGCTTAGGTCCTTATGCAAATTTTTTATCAGTGTGAGCTGCATCAGCAACCCGTTCGATATTAATCATTTTTATTACCTTATGTAGCATATGTTAAGGTATTATTAACATACTTCTATTATAAAGGGTAACAGACAGCTAGCACAAGCAATAATTAACAGAAAATGTAGATTTAATAGAGAAAATGATAAAAAATATCAAAAGTATAAAAAAGAATGTGAAAAAAACATACATTGATTGAAATTTTGATGATTAAGTTTTGTAAAAAAATTATGGATACTACCACCCTGAACAAAATATTGTTATAATATGCTAGATAACGCTAACATGAATGAATCCATCAAGAAATCAGAGATAAAAATATCGATACATAGTAAGGTACGGTTTGAAAAAGTAGCGGAGGTGGACAGTTTCAATGCCATTGTTTTTAGACCCGATTTTTAAAGAAAGAATTTGGGGGAGTCACCATTTATCAAAATATGGTTATTCATTACCTGAATCAGATATTGGAGAAATATGGACGATTTCTGCGCACCAACATGGTGACAGTGTCATTTCAAATGGTCCATTTAAAGGTCAAACACTTAGCTATGTTTGGCAAACACATAAAGAATTATTTGGAGATTTTCCAAGTGCGCAATTTCCATTAATGGTTAAAATGATAGATGCACAAGAAGCATTGTCGGTACAAGTACATCCAGATACTGCTTATGCCTATGAGCATGAAGACGGTGATTTCGGTAAAAAGGAATGCTGGTACATTATTGAAGCGGATGAAGATGCTGAAATTATCTATGGTTTGAATACAGAGTCTAAAGATGACTTTGTAGAAGCTTTAGATCAAGGTGAACACCAGGATTTATTTAAACATATCCCAGTTCAAGCAGGTGACTTTTTCTTCGTACCTAATGGTATTGTCCATGCGATTGGTAAAGGATTAGTCGTGTATGAAGTAACACAAGCTTCTGATGTCACATATCGTATTTATGATTATGAACGTGTAGATGCACAAGGACAACCGCGTGAGATGCATATCGATAAAGCCAAAGATGTCGTTGAAGTTCGTGAAGATAGTCCGAATGTGATACCAGAATCAGAAATTATTGAGAATCATAAACGAACAACATACATTACACATGATGCCTTTACAGTCGTTAAATGGGAAATCACAGGAACATTAAATTATATGAAGCCAAGAGAGTTTTGTTTAGTCACAGTGTTACATGGCGAAGGCCAATTGATTACAGATGGTGATGTTTATGAAATTGCGTCAGGCAGCAGTTTTATACTGACATCTGAGGATTTAGATAACATCTTTGAAGGTGACTTAACAGTTATGATTACGTATGTTTAAAGAAACAGAGGTGTAACAGCATGCGCAAGTTTTTATATATCACTTTAATTTGCGGTATTTTGTCAGGTGCAGGGGTCTTTATGAATTTCCCTAAGTATCCAAACTTGATGATTCCAGCTGCGTTTTCAATTTTAGGAATTCTATGTGTATTACTTACTATTCCAGATAAACAAACGAGCAACATGTTGAAGTTAGGCGGATTTTTAATTAATTTCATGCCGTTGATGGCAATTTTACTAATGCCGAGATAATGAGTTTGACTTGTATCAAAGAGAGGCATTTGATATAAATAGCTAGAATGAGATTTGCAATATAGGGTTGAAGCTAACAGCCGCGAAATGCGTATATTGCACTTAAATCAATATATTTATGAAGAAGGAGCAGTATCAAAATGAGTGAAGAAACAAACTATTTCTGGCTGAACTGCGGTTATAATCGTTGGAATCATAATGAACCTTTAGTAGGTCAGACGACATTGTTTGAATCAGGGGCACAATTCAATCCTACGCAAGGCTTTCGAGCATTTAAAAAAGCAAAACCAGGTGATAAAGTTATCTTTTATCAAGTTCAAACAGATGCTGGTTTGCTTGGAAGCGGTGAAATCATCAGTGTCCAAACAGGTGCACAACACAAAATCCGCGTACAATTTCGTTTAACTGAAGCTTTGAAACCATTAACTGCAGATTACTTAAAACGCAGTGAACAGTTAGAATTTCGTATCAATAATATGAAAGAAACATTGTTCAATCAAATCGCTAAAGAAGAATTTGAATTAATTGAACAACTTGGTAAAGGGACTACACAAGTGCCGAGATACTTCTTCTTAGCTGAAACCAAAGACTTTGAACCGGGTGAAACGTATACATTATTTACACATACGTTCAACGGGATTAAACGTAACGGCTATCATTACTACACGCAACTTGAAATTGGCGATAAACTTGTTTTTTATAACCGTAATGCGGATCATTCTGTGGTAGGTTTAGGTGAAGTAACACAACATATTCGTGAGTTGCCGCCAATTCAAGGACGTACAAATAGTACCGCAATTGAAGTCCGCTATGATGAAGATATCAATCCGGTAAATTTAGCGACGTTAAATAAACATCCAAGATTAAAGAACTTGTACTACTTACAAGAAAATGCCAAACAGGCCATCGCAAGTATGTCTCAAGCACAATTCGATGCGATTCTTGAAATGAGTCGCAATGATAGTGTGAAACCACAATTTGAAGCCATCAAAAAAGATGATGCTGTAGCACAAACAGAAGATGAAATTAAACCATTTATTTTATTAGTGATTCAAGATAAAGATCGTGCAGAAGGCTTAAAAGCTGCAGAGAATCTACTACAAAAAACCAATGCAAAACCTGTTATTACCACAGGACATCCTGACTTCTCTGAAGATATGTTATACGGAAAGTATTTACCAAATGAAGCAGGAGCGCTTTATTACAGAGAAGGTTTCATTACAGAATTGATGCCGAGAACAGATCGCAGTTATTTAGTCATTGATAACTTCAATCGTATTGATCCAGATATTTTCCAAACGTATATCAATGTGTTAGAAGGCTATGAAGTGACATTGCCACGTTATAATCGAGATGGTTCTATGATCAGATGGTCACGTGATAAAGATTCTTTCTATCACTTTAATCCAAACTGGCATATCATCGGTGTCACATATGATGATTTAGAAACGATTAAACAAAAATACTCAGAACAATTCTTAAAATATGCACGAATTGTCAAAGTAAATCACGACTAATATAGATATGAGTCTTAGAGGGTTACGTCCCATCTAAGACTTTTTTTAATGAAAAATTAATGGTGATTCTAAACGGGTATATTAAATAATAGATAAAAGACTGAACGAGAAAGGAGTAATAGAATGCCGATTATTTATTATGATGCAAACTGTGTGTATTGCTATAACTATGCGATATGGTTAATTAGACACGGTTTATCTAAAAGTTATGAGTTTGCGACATTAAAAGGTACTGCAGGCCAAGAATTAGAACGCAGACATCCAGGTATATTAAAAATGAATACTGTCGTACTGCAAGAAGGGGAACATCTTTATTTCAAATCTACAGCTATCGCAAAATTGTTGATGTCATTAACAGAAGAAAAATGGATAGGTGTCCTATTAACACTTGTACCGAAACCATTGCGTGACTTCGGTTATGATTTATTTGCGAATAACCGAGATAAGATGTGGCATGCAGAATGGCAAGAACCTACTGATTATGAACGCTCATTCTTTATTGAATTGCCTAAGAATATTTAATTGAGAATGAAAATAAAATAAACTACTTGTTTATAATGGACAAGCATTAAATGTCACATCCTTTTAAATGGCTTAGTAATAAGTGTTATTAATGTGTTAAAAGCTTCCAAGCAGGGTAAAGTAATAGAGAAAGCAGATACAACATCTTAGAACTCTAGTTTATAATAATTTTAAATTAGAGGAGATATAGCTTTACAGATTATAATGATTATAATATAATAACTATTACAAAGAGAGAAAACGACAACTTAAAGGAGCGATTATTTTTATGGCAAATAAACAAGATGTAGTAAATGTATTAAACGAACAAGTAGCAAACTGGACAGTATTATATACAAAAATTCACAACTTCCATTGGTTTGTGAAAGGTCCTCATTTCTTCTCATTACACGTTAAATTTGAAGAATTATATAACGAAGCAAGTGAACACATTGATGAATTAGCAGAACGTATCTTAGCAATCGGCGGCAGTCCAGTTGCGACATTGAAAAATAGCTTAGATGTAGCAATTGTAGATGAAGCAGAATCAGAAAAAACTGCTGAAGATATGGTTCAATCAATTTCTAAAGACTTCACTAACATTTCTGAACAACTTGCTAAAGCAGTAGAAGTTGCAGGAGATGCAGAAGATGATGTATCTCAAGATATGTTAATCGCATTACAAACTTCAGTTGATAAACACAACTGGATGTTCCAATCATTCCTAGGCAAATAAGCATCAATCAAATAACTTATAATGATAAAACCAAGCCGTGGTCAAGAAGAACCATGGCTTGGTTTTTCTTTTGTGAAAGTATTTTAAAGTTTCATAAAAGGATGTTGAAAAATATATTATGCGTTCTATACTATAGATGTGAAAGTTGATGAGGTGATAACGGGATGAATAAATTAATTGCGGGTACTTTGGCTGCTAGTTTATTATTAACAGCTTGCGGCAGTACATCAGAACAAAACGACAACAAGGAGAACAAGCAATCAGCACAACAAGAAACTAAAAAAGCACTACACCCTAAACAACAACATCAAGTGAACAAGAAAAATGGTGTGACAACTGTTGATGGTTTAATGTTAGTGAATAAAAAGGTATCGATTTCAAAACACTATAATCGTGGAGAAAATCAAACAGCGAGACAACATTTAAATGAAATGATGCAAGATGCGAAAAAAGAAGGATTAAATATTGTCTATCGCAGCGGATTCAGATCTTATCAAGAACAAGTTGGACTTTATAATAGTTATGTGGCTCGTGATGGTCAGAAAGCCGCTGATAAATATAGTGCTAGACCTGGCTTTTCTGAACATCAAACAGGCTTAGCTTTCGATGTGGGCACACCACCAGGAAATAAAGATTTCTTAGAAGCATATGGTGAAACACCTGAAGGTAAATGGCTTGCTGAACATGCGCATGAATATGGTTTTATTCTTCGATATCCGAAAGGTAAAGAACATATTACAGGTTATCAATATGAACCTTGGCATTTCAGATATGTCGGCCTTAAACATGCGAAAGACATCCATAATCAACATCAGACATTAGAAGAATATCTGGATTATGGTTATGATAAGAAATAATATTAAATGAAATTATGAAAAAAGGCGAAGCTGAGTTGAGCTTCGCCTTAAAATATATTGAATAGATTATGCGATTTCTAACGCAATTTCCATCATTTGTGTAAATGAGTTTTGACGTTCTTCAGGTGTTGTTGCTTCATCACGTAAGATGTGGTCGCTTACTGTGAAGATACCTAATGCTTTTTTACCTGCATAAGTTGCGTTTAAGTATAAACCTGCAGATTCCATTTCAATACCTAAAATACCCATACGTTGCCATTGTTGGTTGAATGTTGAGTCAGCGTTATAGAACGTATCAGAAGAAAGGATATTACCAACATGAGTCGTTGCGCCGACTTTGTCTGCAACATTTTTAGCTTCGACCATTAAATCAAAGTCAGCTAATGGTGCGAAATGACCAGGAATGTTGTATTGATCTACATAGTTAGAGTTTGTAGAAGCACCTTGTGCAATTATAATATCGTAAAGATTTACGTCTTCTTGTAATGCACCACATGAACCGATACGGATAATTGTATCTACATCAAACGTGTTATAAAGCTCATATGAATAGATACCAATACTTGGAATCCCCATACCTGAACCCATTACTGAAACTTCTTTACCTTTATATGTGCCTGTATAACCGAACATATTACGAACTTCGTTAAATTGTACGACATCTTCTAAATAATTATCTGCGATATATTTTGCGCGCAGCGGGTCACCTGGCATTAAAACTGTTTTCGCGATTTTAGCACCATTTGGTTGAATATGCGGTGTACCTTGAGTCATATTTATCTGCTCCTTTAATAAAAAATAAGTTAAGTTAAAGATAACACGCAAGCCTATAATTTGCGAGAATTACTATACACAGTTGGGCTTATTTAATGACAATTCAGGTATGTTTTCATTAAAAGAGTGAAATTGAAACAAGTTGAACATCTCTTATATTTTAGCGAGTTAAAATATTTGGTAAAATGATAATTGAATACGTTATATTATATGTGAAAGTAAACAACCAAATTGGAGGATGTATACAAATGAATTATGCGAAGTATATTGATCATACTTTATTAAAACCAGATACTACTTTAGAACAAATTGATAAGTTGATTGAAGAAGCAAAGGAATATCAATTTAAATCTGTATGTATCAACCCGACTTACGTGAAACATGCGGCAGAAGCATTAGCAGATTCTGACGTACTAGTATGTACAGTCATCGGATTCCCATTAGGCGCAAATACAACTGCGACAAAAGCATTTGAAGTAGAAGATGCGGTGAAAAATGGTGCAGATGAATTAGATATGGTTATTAATATCGGTGCATTAAAAGACAAACGCTATGATGAGGTACAACAAGATATTGAAGCGGTTGTTAAAGCTGCTGATGGTCGTACCGTTAAAGTGATTATCGAAACAGTGTTACTGACAGATGAAGAAAAACGTAAAGCATCTGAATTAAGTAAAGCAGCAGGCGCACACTTTGTGAAAACTTCTACTGGCTTTGCTGGCGGTGGCGCGACAGTTGAAGATGTAAAATTAATGAAAGAAGTCGTTGGCGACGCATTAGAAGTCAAAGCTTCAGGCGGCGTTCGTAACTTAGAAGACTTCAAAGCTATGCTAGATGCAGGCGCAACTCGTGTAGGCGCAAGTGCAGGTGTACAAATTATCCAAGGATTAGAATCAGATTCTGATTATTAATAGAAATAGATGAAAGAAAAGATGCGATGCTTAATTGTAAATATGATTAGGTATCGTATCTTTTTTGAGGTGTTTTTATTAAAAATTAAAATAAATAAACAATTATGTACGACTATGTTGTGCGACGTGTTGTAGAATGATACAGTTAAAGGGAGCGACATCATCAAAGGAGATGCACCATGTATTTTACTAATTTAACTGAAGCAGAATTTGAGAATTATACAAAACAACATTTTTCACATTATACACAGTCAGTGAAACATTATCATAATCGCAATAAAGCACAACATGATGTACATATTGTAGGTGTTAAAGATAATCAAAATGAAGTCATTGCGGCGTGCTTACTAACAGAAGCGAGAAGTATGCGCTTCTTTAAATACTTCTATACACATCGCGGACCGGTCATGGATTATAAGAATGCTGAACTTATAAAATATTTTTTTGCGGCACTTACGTTGTATTTAAGAAAGCAAAAAGGAATATATGTGTTAGTAGATCCTTATGTATTAGAAAGCATTAGGGAAACTGATGGTGAAATCATTGAACAATTTGATAATCATCAGTTGATTCAAACATTGGAAAAGTTAGGTTACAAACATCAAGGCTATTCCACTGGTTATTCTTCTATGAGTCAAATCAGATGGTTGTCTGTGTTAGATTTAAAAGGAAAATCAGAAACGCAGTTACTCAATGAAATGGACTATCAAACAAGACGTAATATTAAAAAGACTTATGAAATGGGTGTACAAGTCCGTACACTTTCTATTGATGAAACACCTTTATTCTTCGAATTGTTTAAAATGGCAGAAGAGAAACACGGTTTCACATTTAGAGGTTTGGATTATTTTAAACAAATGCAAAAGATTTATGGTCATCGTGGTTTCTTAAAATTAGCGTATGTCGATTTGCATACGTACTTAAAAGAGTTGAAAGAGAAACACGCACAATTACAAAGTGATTTAGATGAAGTGAATGAGAAGTTGAAAGAAAGTCCGAATTCTAAGAAATCAAAAAGCAGAGCTAATCAACTGCAGCAACAATTTAATGGTAACGAACGTAAAATCAAAGAAACACAAGCGATGATAGAAAAAGATGGCAACATCTTAAACTTAGCAGCTGCGCTTTATCTTTATAATGAGCACGAAGTTTACTATCTCTCTAGTGGTTCGAATCCTCAATATAATGCGTTTATGGGCGCATACCGTTTACAATGGGAAATGATTAAATTTGCGAAGAAGAAAGGTATTGACCGTTATAATTTCTATGGTATTACAGGAGATTTCTCTGATAACGCAGAAGACTATGGTGTACAAAAATTCAAAGAAGGATTTAATGCACACGTAGAAGAGTATATTGGAGATTTTATTAAACCGCTTCGCCCAATGCTCTACAAACTCTCATTATTATTAGACAAACTAAAAAACAGAGAATAGATTGAAGCAATTTATTCATAATTTAAATAACAAACAAAAAAGAAGCCCCGTCTCAAATCATTTTTTGATTTGAAGCGGGGCTTCTCATACTATTAACGCATCAAATGACCAGGATTAGTCTTCACTGAAGATTTTATCCCATTGGTCACGTTTTTCTAACATTTCTTGTGCAATTTCATGTGCACCTTCTAATGAGTGGCTTGCTGCCCAACCGCATTGTACCTCATTACAAGCAGGGACTTCTTTAGCCGCAACAACATCTTTCAATGTTGCTTCAATGATGTTTAATACATCTTCGTAGTCATCATGGTTGATGAATGATACATAGAAACCAGTTTGGCAACCCATTGGACTTAAGTCTACGACTTTGTCTGTGTGGTTACGGATGTTTTCAGCCATTAAGTGTTCTAATGAGTGTAAACCAGGCATTTTCATGTGTTCTTTGTTTGGTTGTTTGAAACGAATATCATATTTCTTAATTACATCTCCGTTTTGACCTTCTTTTGTACCTGCTAAGCGCACAAATGGTGCAACAACTTTAGTATGATCTAAATTGAAACTTTCAACGTTCATTTTAGGCATAAAACTAAACCTCCTTTAGTTCTTCATGTCTTATTGTAACAAGGCTAAGCAGCATTTACAATTTTACCGAATACACTTTCAATGAAAAGTTTATCGGTTTACTCGGAATAAATTTGTTGAAAATTAAGAAAAAGGATGACAAAGTCATGAAAAACCTTTAAAATGTTTAGTAATCAATTTTACTGATAAAGATATAAAAGGGGATGAGAACGCAAGGTAAAAGCGTTCCAAATCGTGTTAAAACGACCTTAAAGACACATATATCTTTGAAAAATAAAGGGAGTCACTAAAATGTCATTTGAAACTCATATTGAACAATTTATAGATGCGAAACAGTCAGAATTTATTGATATCAGTCATAAAATCCATGAAAGACCAGAACTAGGAAACCAAGAAGTCTTTGCTTCTGGTTTATTAATGCAAGAATTAAAGAAATACGGCTTTGAAATTGAACAAGATATCGCAGGTCATCCGACTGGCTTCATTGCTCAATATCATAGTCGCAAGCCAGGGCCGACGATTGGTTTCTTGGCAGAATATGACGCGCTTCCTGGATTAGGTCATGCATGCGGTCATAATATTATCGGTACAACAAGTGTGTTAGCTGGTATCGCTTTAAAACAAGTTATCGATAAAGTAGGCGGACAAGTGGTTGTGTTAGGTTGTCCAGCTGAAGAAGGCGGAGAAAATGGAAGTGCGAAAGCGAGTTATGTTAAAGAAGGTATCATTGATGAATTAGATGTTGCTTTGATGCTGCACCCTGGTAATGAAACATACAAAACAATCCATACATTAGCAGTAGATGTATTAGATATTAAATTCTACGGTAAAAGTGCGCATGCCTCTGAAAATGCAGATGAAGCGATTAACGCTTTAGATGCGATGATCAGCTATTTCAATGGTGTAGCACAATTACGTCAACAAATTAAAAAAGGTGAACGTGTACATGGTGTGATTTTAAATGGTGGAGAAGCAGCCAACATTATTCCTGATTTTACACATGCACGTTTCTATACACGTGCAACAACACGTAAAGATTTAGATGTGTTAACACACCGAGTAGGTCAAATTGCTCAAGGTGCCGCATTGCAGACAGGTTGTGACTATTCATTCAAACCGATTCAAAATGGCGTGAACGAATTTATCTTAACACCTAAATTAGATGAACTGTTTGCACATTATGCACGTCAAAAAGGTGAAGAAGTCAGTGAAGATGACTTCGGTTACGGTTCTACTGATACGGGTAACGTCAGTCATATCGTACCGACGTTACATGCACATATTAAAATCGGGCCAAGCAATTTAGTAGGACATACTTACAAATTTAAAGAAGCTGCTGCATCTGACCATGGTGATAGTGCCTTAATTAAAGGTGCGGATATTTTAGCACGTATGGGCTTAGATTTAATTCAAAACAATGAATTGTTGAGAGAAATTAAAGAACAACATGTCAGAAAAGTGAAGCAAGCATCATTAAAAGAACTTAGAAAACATTCAGAACAACCTAAGGTCACTTTAAGTGATTTATATGATGAGTCTATTGTTTATACGTCTCGTCCATCGTATGTTTCTAATCCTTGGTTAGAGCCTGATGAGCATCAATCTAACTTCTTAACAGGTCGTGAATTATTAATCGCAAATAAAATGCCGGTGATTGTGCATGAAGCGAGTGTCACTGATAAGTTGAAACAGTTATTCAACGAAGTCGGTAAAGAAGTGCCAAGCAATGTTTATAAATTCCATAACCAAGCTAGTTATGAACATTTATTACGTTCGTTAACGAAAGAAGACAACAAGAAGATATACTTCCAATATGTGCATAGTGAAGACATTGTACCTAAAGAAGATTATGCGCTGGATAAAGATACGTTTGTTGCGCTCAACAATAAAGCACGTATACCAGAGTGGACAAACGGTAAATATTTGCCGAAACGTGAAGTTGTGGCGGTAGAAGATTTTGAAGAAGCAGTGAAGAAGTGGGATTTACCGATTGTATTAAAACCGGGCGATGATTTACCGACAGCCGGCGGCTATGGCGTGATGATCTGTTATAACCAAGAAGATTTAGAAAAAGCAATTGAACGTGTTCATCAAGCATTAGATGAAACAGAAACAATGATTATTGAACAAAAAGTGGATGATATTGCCAATTACTGTGTACAATTTGCTTACTCAGATCAAATCGGTTTGAAATATTTAGGAACAGCCGAACAAATCACAGATGATTATGGTTTCTATAACGGAAATCAAAGTGTACCGGTGGAAGAGGTGCCGCAAGCTGTGATTGAAGCGGGTCGCGAAATTATGGAAAACGGTATTAAAGAAGGTTTCTATGGTGTCGGAGGTTTCGACTTGCTTTATGATAAGTATGGCCATGTTTATGCGATTGATTTAAACTTCCGTCAAAATGGGTCAACAAGCATGTTGCTGTTAGATGATGAATTATCTGGCGATTTCCATAAATTCTATAGTTATTTCTCACGCGGTGATAATACGAAATTTTATCGTACGATTATGAAATATGTCCGCCAGGGCAAAATTTATCCATTATCTTATTATGATGGCGATTGGTATGGTAAGGATAAAGTGAATTCTCGTTTTGCGTGTATCTGGCATGGCAGCTCAAGAGAAGAAATTGAATTAAATGAAAAAGCCTTCTTAAAAGAATTAGGCGATTAATATAGAGTTTTAGTGAAACGGTTAAAATCCTGTATGATTTTAGCCGTTTTGTTTTAACTTAAATCGTATTAGATTGACTGTTTAAGTTTATTATTTTATATTTGCATTGATACACAACTATAGAGAAAGTGGGTTTACTATGGATTATAAATACGAAACGTTTTTCAAAGATTTGCTTGTAAATGAAACGTACTATATTGCAGTCAAAGATAGAAAAATGGTTAGAAGAGATGTAGATGGACATGCCATTGCGCTATTTTGGACAAAGAAAGAATTAGCAGAAGCTTATTTTGAAAACCGTAAAGATGCTTACGATAAAATTATTATTCGTGATTTAGATCGCTTTGTGACAAGTGAAATGGATGACTTATTTGATAAAGGGGATAAAGTCTTAGTCAATGTTACAGATGAACTAGACGGACATTTCATTGATATTTATGAAGCCACAAAACAAATTATGACAGAACTGGATCGTATTCGTACAGTTGAATTTGCGCGAATTACTGCGAAAACAGATGATGTTTATGGTCTGACTGATAAAGGAAATAAACAGTTTATTATTATCAGCAATAACGGGGAAAACCAACCTAACTTCATGCCAGTGTGGAGTGATTATCAATCTGCATTGAAAGTGCGCGATGAAGATTTTGAAGAATGCGATGTAGATCAAGTTGAAGGAGAAGTTTTCAGTGAATGGCTTGATCAATTAAGAGATGATGATAACGGCGTCGGCATCAACTTAAAACCGAATGTTGTAGGTTCGATAGTTTCAGCCCAAACATTGAAAAATGAATTATCTTATTAAAATTGTTTAAATAGATAGAGAACATAATAGGGAATAAGGCTATGATTAAAATCTGCCTTATTCCCTATTTATTTGATGTACATTACGCTGGATTTCCTAAGTAGATACTGCCCAAAGCGCCTGAAAAAGCGCCGCCTTCAACATAGTAAGGCTTGAAACCACGTAAGACAGTATAATCTTCTACAACTTTGCGTAGAAGATGATTATTGTTGAATGAAGAACCGATATACACCACATTTTCAGTTTGAAACTCTCTTGCGAGTGTGATGGCCATGGTTGTGACAACTTCTCCAACGACACCCATTACTGATGCTAATTGATCTGCGGTTGAAACTTCTTTATCTAGATGACGCATCACATGTGCGAAGTTTGCGGCTGTTAAATCACCTGGAATCGGCGGTTCACTATTTTTATAGATGTGTTTTACTTTTAAATCGATAAATTCACGGTCACCTTGTTCTGCGGTATCTGTCAAAGTTTGATAATCTGTAATCCCAGATAATAAGTATCCTAAACCTTGAATCATACCGCCGCCGGCACCGATACCTCCGACACGTCTTTGTGTCTGACCGTCAAAATAGTGCATAGATGTGCCTGTTCCGACATTGGCGAAGATGTAGTCTTTTAAATAATGACCTTGTTCTTCTAATAACATATTTAAACCCTTTGAAGCTGCATCGAACTCAACGAATTCTTGTGCAGGGAAATCTAATTGATCTTTAATCATTTGTGCTTTACCGCCGGTTAAAGAAACATTTCTGCAAGGTTGTTGATTCAACCACTCAATCACTTCTGTTAATTCATCAGTACGTTTCGTTCTGAAAGTACGGTGCCCGTTGTCGATTTCGACAATTTTAATTAATGTACCACCGGCATCAATACCGATTTTCATAGTTTCACCTCAAAATTATGTATGACATGTAATCATTAATAGTATAATCAAAAGAGAAAGAAAAAAGCAAAGTTAAGGAGTGTACAATAAAAAATGAAATTAAGTCCATACCTTATCGTAGAAAATGTTGCAAAAGCAGCTGAATTCTATCAAAGTGTTTTCGGCGGTGAGATTAAAGTATTAAATCAACAAAAAGAACAAGTGTTGCACGCAGAAGTTCACATTACTGATGCTATTGTATTGCACTTATCGAGCAATTATGGCAAACCATTTAGTAATGAAGATGTGAATCTGCTTCTGACATTTGAAGATTCTACAGAACAACAACGTGTATATGATGCGTTGAGTGTTGGTGGAGATCCACACATGCCGATTACTAAAACTTTTTTCAACGCAATGCATGGTCAAGTCAGAGACCAATACGGTGTCAATTGGCTCTCAAATTGTTTCTCAGCATAGCGCATAGGGAAACACTAATTGAACTTGCAGTAAATAAGAAATGTAGGGGATGTATATGAAACACAGTAAGCAATTTGGAGATATTATCGTTCAGCCATACGAACCAAAGTACCATCAAGAAGTCGAAGAATTCGAACTGTCAGAAAGACAGATGATTTATTCTTCTTTACCAAAACAAGTATTAGACGATGCATTAAAAGACAAAGACCGTATCGCGAATATAGCTATTAATCAAAAAGGGGAAGTGGTCGGCTTCTTTGTTTTACATCAATATTATCAACACGAAGGTTACGATACACCAGAACATGTCGTCTATGTCCGTTCGTTATCTATTAATGAAAAATTCCAAGGAAATGGTTACGGCACGAAGATTATGATGAATCTGCCGAATTATGTTCAGTCACTTTATAGTGATTTCAACCATTTATACCTTGTGGTCGATGCTGAAAATAAAGCAGCGTGGAATGTGTATGAACGTGCAGGGTTTATGCATACTGCGACAAAACAAGAAGGACCGATCGGTGAAGAACGTTTATACTATTTAGATTTAGATTCTAAATATGTTTCATCATTAAAGTTGAAAGCACCCGATGAACAACCTGATAAAGAAATCGATACAGTACATTTAATGCTGGACGGTCAAAAAGCAGGTTTTATTGCCTTGCAAGCAACAGAAAACCGTATGCATATCAGAGGTATAGAAGTGGATAAGGATAAACGACATAAAGGTATCGCAGAAAGTGCATTACGTCAGTTAGCGACATATATCAGAAAAACATATCCTGAAATAGAAGTGTTAGATATTGTTTTATTTGGTGAACATAATGAATTAAAACCGTTATGTTTGAACAGTAATTTTGTCGCAACCTTGCAAACTGAAGATTATGTAAAATTTGAAAAATATATCGTTTATTAAAAATGTAATCATTAGCATTGCGAAATAGGGCATTGTCATTTATAATTTACATTTGTTAACATGAGAAATAAGTAAACTTGTGATTGAATTGATAAAGCCTTTGAAAGGGAGTAATAGAACATATGAAAATTCAAGACTACACAAAAGAAATGGTAGACGAAAAATCATTCATCGATATGGCCCATACTTTATTAGAAGAAAAAGGGACTACAATGAACTTATACGATATCATTGATGAATTTAAAGCTTTAGGACACTATGAAGATAATGAACATTTAGAAAATCGTATTGTTCAATTCTACACTGACTTAAACACAGATGGTCGTTTCTTAAATGTCGGAGAAAATATGTGGGGATTACGTGACTGGTATTCAGTAGATGATATTGAAGAAAAAATCGCACCTACAATTCAAAAATTTGATATCTTGGATGAAGAAGACGAAGAAGATAAAAACCTTAAACTTCTTGGCGAAGAGGAAGAAGAGGAAGACGAAGCAAGAACTGAAGAAGATGTTGAGGACGACGAAGAAAATTTAGACGATCCTCAAGATGAAGAAGAAGTCAATGAATCTGATATCGTTATCGAAGAAGACGAAGATGAATTAGAAGAAGCAGAAGAATTATTTGAAGATGCGGCTGGTTTTAATGATGCGCCAGACGATGAAGAATAATAATTGACTTTTTCTAGAAAAATGATAAAATTTTATTCGGGCTCCTTTAATTAGGACAACGTGTATAAATCATACGCTCCCCCTTTACATGAGATGTGAGAGGGAGCGTTTTTTTATTTTTTAAGCGATATTTAAAATAAGCGCTAAGACTTTTATGTCTTAACATGAATACAAACAAGTTATGGAATGTTAAATTAATTTGTAATTGAAAAGTAGGAGGAAAAAGAATGACTAAGTTCATATTTGTTACTGGCGGAGTAGTTTCTTCACTTGGTAAAGGAATTACAGCGGCATCATTAGGCAGATTATTAAAAGATAGAGGTTTATCCGTAACGATACAGAAATTCGATCCATATTTAAACGTAGACCCAGGTACTATGAGTCCGTATCAGCACGGGGAAGTCTTTGTGACAGATGATGGTGCGGAAACAGACTTAGACTTAGGACACTATGAACGTTTTATCGACATCAACTTAAATAAATATTCAAACGTGACAGCTGGTAAAGTTTACTCTCACGTATTGAAAAAAGAACGCCGTGGTGATTACTTAGGCGGTACGGTTCAAGTTATTCCTCATATCACGAATGAAATTAAAGAACGTTTATTATTAGCAGGCGAAAGCACAAATGCAGACGTTGTTATTACTGAAATCGGCGGCACAACAGGTGATATCGAATCACTGCCATTTATCGAAGCGATTCGTCAAATCCGTAGTGATTTAGGCAGAGATAATGTCATGTATATCCACTGTACTTTATTACCCTACATCAAAGCAGCAGGTGAAATGAAAACAAAACCGACACAACATAGTGTTAAAGAATTACGTGGTTTAGGTATCCAACCTGATTTGATTGTGGTAAGAACTGAATATGAAATGACACAAGATTTAAAAGATAAAATTGCATTATTCTGTGACATTCCTGAAGAAAATGTTATCGAATGTCGTGATGCTGAATCTTTATATGAAATTCCTTTACAATTAAGCAAACAACATATGGATGACTTAGTCATCAATCGCTTAGACTTAGATGCGAAATACGATACACAATTAGATGAATGGAAACATTTATTAGAAATCGTAAACAATCTTGATGGTGAAATCACAATCGGTTTAGTTGGTAAATATGTAAGCTTGCAAGATGCTTATCTTTCAGTTGTAGAATCATTAAAACACGCAGGCTACCCATTATATAAAGACATTAAAGTTAAATGGATTGATTCTAGCGAAGTGACAGACGAAAACGCAGCGGAATACTTAAAAGATGTAGATGGTATCCTAGTGCCTGGCGGCTTTGGTTACCGAGCAAGTGAAGGCAAGATTTCAGCAATCCGTTATGCGCGTGAAAACAATGTGCCATACTTCGGTATCTGCTTAGGTATGCAGTTGGCTACAGTAGAATTTGCGCGTAACGTTCTTGGTTTAGAAGGTGCACATTCTGCAGAATTAGATCCTGATACACCATATCCAATCATTGACTTATTACCAGAACAAAAAGATATCGAAGATTTAGGCGGAACGTTACGTTTAGGCTTGTACCCAAGTGAAGTTAAAGAGGGTACATTAGCTTATGATATCTATGGTAAAAAAGAAATCGAAGAACGTCATCGTCACCGTTATGAATTTAACAACGACTATCGTCAACAAATGGAAGATGCAGGTATGGTCTTCTCAGGTATCAGCCCAGACGGCAGAAGAATCGAAATGATTGAAATTCCTGGTAATGACTTCTTCTTCGCGAGTCAATTCCATCCAGAATTCTTATCAAGACCAAACCGTCCGCAACCAATCTTCAAAGCGTTTATCGAAGCGGCTAACAAATATCAACAAAATAAAAGTAAATAAGGCAAAATACGTCTATTATAAAGTATAAAGAAGCGGCAAAGCAGATTCACAACTAGGTGAAACAGCTTTGCCGCTTTTGTATTTTCAAATTATTTAGTTACTCTTCTACGTTCAAATCCAAGTCTCTGATCATTTCAATCATTTGTGTATAGATTTCATAGTAAACATAAGTGAATGCCATAGGATGAGGTTGAACAATCTTGTCGTAATCCTCTGTATAGACAATCGGTCTTGGTGTACATAAATCTATATAATGAAAAAGATGGTCAGGAATAGGTGTTTCTTTATTTTTGTTACAGATTAAAACGAAATCAACATCTAAATCAATTAAGCGTTGTGTATCCGCTTGAACTTCTTCTGTATAAAAAGGAGAGAAGAGTAAGACGCGGTCAGTTGTATCTAATGCATCATAACTTTCTAAGTCAGTTAGGCGTTTGCTTGCTTCTAATTTTTCATTGCTGTTAAGCACATAATCTTCGAAGCAATTTAAGTCGCCATAACCTTTGACATAAACATGACCTTCTCCGCCGATAGCTTGAATTAAACATTGTGATGCCATTTGTATATCCAATTCTTGTTGATTTAAGCGATTGAATATACCAGTAAGTTGTGTTTGTAAGATATTCGCCATAGTAGCCTCCAACTTTATTATCGATATTTCAATTTTAAATGAAGCTTATCTTTAATTCAATTGACTGAAAAATGTATAAGACGCAGATGAAAATGGGTAATAATAAAAAATACAACGTTAAGCACAGAACAAAGTGGTTGTGAAACACATATACAAATGTTGTATACGTTTTCATTTGAAAATTCACACAATTTTATCATTTATAACCGCTTACATTTAGTTTTGCAATGCATTACGGCGGTGACTTTGATATACTTAACGTATAAAAATCACGTGCAAAACGCACGCAAGGAGGAACTTTCATGCCTTTAGTTTCAATGAAAGAAATGTTAATCGATGCAAAAGAAAAAGGTTACGCAGTTGGTCAATACAACTTAAATAACCTAGAATTCACTCAAGCTATTTTAGAAGCTTCACAAGAACAAAATGCACCAGTTATTTTAGGTGTATCTGAAGGTGCTGCTCGTTACATGAGCGGATTCTACACTGTAGTTAAAATGGTAGAAGGCTTATTACATGATTTAAAAATCACTGTACCAGTTGCTATCCATTTAGACCACGGTTCAAGCTTCGAAAAATGTAAAGAAGCAATCGACGCTGGTTTCACATCAGTTATGATCGACGCTTCACACAGCCCATTCGAAGAAAATATTGAAATCACTAAAAAAGTGGTTGAATATGCACATGCACGCGGTGTATCAGTTGAAGCTGAATTAGGTACTGTTGGCGGACAAGAAGACGACGTAGTAGCTGACGGCGTTATCTATGCTGACCCTAAAGAGTGTCAAGAACTTGTTGAAAAAACAGGTATCGATACTTTAGCACCTGCATTAGGTTCTGTTCATGGTCCTTACAAAGGTGAACCAAACTTAGGCTTCAAAGAAATGGAAGAAATCGGTCAATCAACTGGTTTACCATTAGTATTACACGGTGGTACTGGTATCCCAACTAAAGATATCCAAAAATCTATTTCTTTAGGTACAGCTAAAATCAACGTAAATACTGAAAACCAAATTGCTTCAGCGAAAGCAGTTCGTGAAGTATTAAACAACGACAAAGAAGTATACGATCCACGTAAATATTTAGGTCCAGCTCGTGAAGCTATCAAAGCTACAGTAACTGGTAAAATCAAAGAATTCGGTACTTCTAACCGCGCTTAATTTTGAATAATTAAGTATTGAAAGAGCATCTTTATCGGATGCTCTTTTTTGTGTTGTGAGACAACACCAAAAGATTGTGTTCTCGTCAACCATTTGTTAGGATACAAAAGATTGCGGAAATATCTATATGACAATAATGTTAGGCAAAAATGGTGTATTGCCTGAAATTATTTCGCAGTCTTAACGTGACTTGTGCTATAATGTCTTAAGTGATTTTTTGAATGAAACAAAAAAGTTTGTTGAGACTGACATCTTAAGACAAACGCATAAAATGGGTGCAACATATCAACATGTTGTAAATACTTTAACAAATGGCTTTGTATTCTATAATATGAATATACAATCGCTAGTACATTCAACTATAATTAATATGAAGTATGTGGATAACAGTTATTTTCATAGAAAATGATGAAAGAGTGGGTGTAGTCGTATCAGAAACAAGGTAGACTATACATAGAACTGTGGAATAAAGATTGAATAACAAAGGAGAACAATCGAATGGCTCAAGAAGTAATAAAAATCAGAGGCGGACAGCCATTAAAAGGGAAACTGAAAATCAACGGCGCTAAAAATAGTGCAGTGGCGATTATCCCAGCAGCATTACTTGCAGAGGATGTTGTAACATTAGAAGGCTTACCGCAAATTTCAGATGTTGCTACTTTAGTAAGCTTGTTAGAGGATTTAAACATTAAAACAGATTTAAAAGATACAGAATTAAAAGTAGACCCGACGGAAATAAAAAATGCGTCTTTACCAAACCATAAGGTAGAGTCATTAAGAGCATCATATTATATGATGGGAGCAATGTTAGGTCGATTTAAAAAATGCGTCATCGGACTACCAGGTGGTTGTCCTTTAGGACCACGTCCGATTGATCAACATATTAAAGGATTCAAAGCATTAGGTGCGACGATTGATGAATCAAGCCCGACTTCTATGAAGATTGAAGCGGAAGAATTAAAAGGTGCGAATATTTTCTTAGACATGGTTAGTGTCGGTGCAACGATCAATATTATGTTAGCTGCTGTCCGTGCAGAGGGACAAACAGTAATCGAAAATGCAGCGAAAGAACCTGAAGTTGTTGATGTTGCGACGTTCTTAACAGGAATGGGTGCGAATATTAAAGGTGCAGGTACAAGTACTATTAAAATTACGGGTGTCGATCATTTGCATGGTGTGACACATCAAATTATTCCAGACCGTATTGAAGCGGGTTCATATATGTGTATGGCAGCAGCTTGCGGTGCTGAAGTGGAACTTGATAATATCATTCCAAAACACATCGAACCTTTAACTGTTAAATTACGTGAACTAGGTGTAGATGTTGAGATTGATGATGACCGCGTAAAACTTAAAGGCCAATTACCATTTAACAGCGTCAACATCAAAACGTTGGTTTATCCAGGTTTTGCGACTGACTTACAACAACCAATCACACCATTATTATTCTTAGCAGATGGACCTTCATTTGTAACAGATACAATTTATCCTGAAAGATTCCGTCATATCGAAGAGTTAAGAAAAATGGGCGGAGAAATTTCTGTAGATCAAAACACAGCAACAGTTAAACCGTCTCAATTACATGGTGCGTCTGTGTATGCGAGTGATTTGCGTGCCGGTGCTTGCTTAATTATTGCAGGTTTAATCGCAGAGGGTGTAACAACAATTTATAATGTAAATCACATTTATCGCGGCTACACAAACATTGTAGAGAATTTAAAATCTCTCGGCGCAAACATTTGGACTGAAAAAATTTAGAAAACGTGGTATACTTTGTATAGTAGGTTTGCATGATCTAGTAATCATGAGAGGTGATTTAAATGGAAATTTGTCCATATCTAGAAGAAACATTCAAAATCATCGGTCGAAGCTGGAATGGATTAATTTTAAATTATTTATCTAGATGTCCAGAACAGTCTGCACACTTCAGTGATATGAAGAAAGATTTGAAGACAATTACACCACGTTCTTTAAGCTTAAAACTTTCTGAACTGATGGAATGGGAGTTAGTAGAAAAGAACATCGTATCAAAAGCCCCCTTATCAATCGTTTATCATTTAACTGATAAAGGTGCTGCTTTAGCTGAGGCTTTAGTACCGATGGAAGAATGGGCACAAAAATATATTGAACTTGAATCTGAGAATCAAACAGATAATGTGTCCAATTCTTAATATAGATTTGAGAGAAGTAAGAGTTATTCCTTTTGGAGTAGCTCTTATTTTGCGTTATAAGCAGAAACGTTTAAAAAAATCTGAGAAAGGATAAACTATAAAGTAAGACGTAATACTAAGGAGTGACTGAATTGAGAATTCAAACTAAGCAATATATCAATGGTGAATGGGTTGATAGTGCAAGTGGCGAAACAATCGATGTCATCAACCCAGCAACTGAAGAAGTACTCGGTCAAGTTGCGAAAGGTAACAAAGAAGACGTAGATAAAGCAGTACAAGCTGCAAAAGATGTTTATCTTGAATTCCGTCACAGCAGTGTAGAATATAGAAGAGACTTACTCGATAAAATTGTTAAAGAGTATGAAAATAGAAAACAAGATATTATTGAAGCGATTACTGATGAACTAGGTTCACCGCTTGAAAAATCCGAAAATGTGCATTATCAAATGGGACTTAATCACTTCTCAGAAGCAAGAGATGCATTGGATAATTTCCAATTTGAAGAACGACGCGGTAATGACTTAGTGGTGAAAGAAGGTATCGGTGTTGCTGGTTTAATCACACCATGGAACTTCCCAACTAACCAAACATCATTAAAACTAGCAGCAGCATTCGCAGCTGGTAGTCCAGTCGTATTAAAACCTTCTGAATTAACACCATACGCAGCAATTATCTTAGCTGAAATCTTTGATAAAGCTGGCGTACCAAAAGGTGTATTCAACTTAGTAAATGGTGACGGCGAAGGTGTCGGCAATCCATTAAGTGAACATCCAGATGTACGCATGATGTCATTCACAGGTTCAGGACGTACAGGTGCAAAAATTATGGAAAAAGCAGCACAAGACTTCAAAAAAGTTTCACTTGAACTTGGTGGTAAATCACCTTATATCATTTTAGATGATGCAGATGTAGAAGAAGCTGCTGAAGCTGCAGTCGGCAAAGTTTATAACAACACAGGCCAAGTATGTACTGCAGGTACAAGAACTATTATTCCTGAATCAATGAAAGATAAATTCATTGAAGCAGCAAAAGAAAAAATGAGCCAAGTAAAAGTTGGAGATCCAAGAGAAGAAGGCGTTCAAATGGGTCCAATCATCAGCAAAAAACAATTTGATCAAGTTGAAGATTATATTCAAAAAGGTATCGATGAAGGTGCTGAATTAGTTCTTGGCGGTGTCGGCAAACCTGAAGGCTTAGACAAAGGTTACTTCGCAAAACCAACAATCTTTGCGAATGTTGATAACCAAATGACTATCGCACAAGAAGAAATCTTTGGACCTGTAATGTCAATTATCACTTACAAAGACCTTAAAGAAGCAATTGAAATTGCGAACGAAACAAAATATGGTCTTGCTGGTTATGTATATGGTAAAGACTTAAACACTTTACGCAAAGTTGCACGTGAAGTTGAAGCAGGTACAATTGAAATCAATGAAGCAGGTCGCAAACCAGATTTACCATTCGGTGGTTATAAACAATCAGGTATCGGTAGAGAATGGGGCGACTATGGTATTGAAGAATTCTTAGAAATCAAATCAATTGCAGGTTACTATAATGAATAACCTTTGAATACTATTTGCTGGGCACGAAAGTGTCCAGCTTTTTTAATGGAGAAATAGTTAATTATACGCAATTGATAACGTTAGACCAATGATTGTTTTTGTAATTAAAATGGAAATTTGCTATGGTTATCTTATGAAAAATACTTTATAATAAGTAAATACGTAAAATTAAAACGAAATGAGTGTCAAACATGCCTGAAAGAGAACGTACATCTCCTCAATACGAGTCTTTCCACGAACTTTATAAGAACAACACTACTAAAGCGCTAACTCAAAAAGCAAAATCTCTTAAACTTACAAATTATAGTAAACTTAATAAAAAAGAATTAGTATTAGCTATCATGGAAGCTCAAATGGAAAAAGACGGCAACTATTATATGGAAGGTATCTTAGATGATATTCAACCTGACGGTTACGGTTTTTTAAGAACAGTCAACTATTCCAAGGGCGAAAAAGATATTTATATTTCTGCAAGCCAAATCCGCCGTTTTGAAATCAAACGAGGGGATAAGGTTACAGGTAAAGTCAGAAAGCCGAAAGATAATGAGAAATATTATGGTTTACTGCAAGTTGACTTCGTTAATGATCACAATGCAGAAGAAGTTAAAAAACGTCCTCACTTCCAAGCACTTACACCACTATATCCAGATGAACGTATTCGATTAGAAACAAAATCAACTAACTATTCCACACGTATTATGGACTTGGTTTCACCGATTGGTTTAGGCCAACGTGGTTTAATTGTCGCACCGCCTAAAGCAGGTAAAACAACATTGCTTAAAGAAATTGCGAACGCCATTTCAGCAAACAAACCAGAAGCTAAATTGTTCATTTTATTAGTTGGAGAACGACCAGAAGAGGTAACAGATATTGAACGTTCAAGTGATGATGCAGAAGTAGTGCATTCAACATTTGATGAGCCGCCAGAACATCATGTTAAAGTTGCTGAATTATTACTAGAACGTGCGAAACGTTTAGTTGAAATCGGAGAAGACGTCATTATTTTAATGGACTCTATTACACGATTAGCACGTGCATACAACTTAGTTATTCCACCAAGCGGACGTACTTTATCAGGTGGTTTAGATCCGGCTTCATTACACAAACCTAAACATTTCTTTGGTGCGGCAAGAAATATTGAAGCAGGCGGCAGCTTAACGATTTTAGCCACTGCATTAATTGATACAGGTTCTAGAATGGACGATTTAATTTATGAAGAATTCAAAGGAACAGGTAACATGGAGCTTCATTTAGATCGTAAATTAGCTGAAAGACGTGTCTTCCCAGCTATTGATATTGGTCGAAGCTCAACACGTAAAGAAGAATTGCTGGTAGATAAGAAAGATTTAGAAAGCTTATGGCAATTACGTAATATGTTTACAGATTCTACAGACTTCACAGAACGTTTCATTAGAAAGTTAAAACGTTCGAAAAATAATGAAGAATTCTTCCAACAATTACAAAAAGCAGCTGAAGACAGCAAGCGTACAGGCAAGCCGATTATATAAATATAAATTTGATTTGTCTTCCAGAATGGGTTGCAATTTATTCTGGTAACAATTATAATTACTAAGTATTGGGTAAAAACTCACAAATAACTCTGTTCCAGATGGTTCAGGGCAAAGGAGCTGAAAATAATAATGAGACAAGGAATCCATCCTGAATACCACAAAGTAATTTTCTTAGATACTACTACTAACTATAAATTCTTAAGTGGTTCAACTAAAACATCATCAGAAACAATGGAATGGGAAGATGGTAACGAATATCCAGTTATCCGTTTAGATATTTCATCTGACTCACATCCATTCTACACAGGTCGTCAAAAATTCGCAGCAGCGGATGGCCGTGTTGAACGATTCAACAAAAAATTCGGTCTTAAATCAAACAACAATCAATAATATTGAATGTCATTTACTCTCGCTTTTAAAGCGAGAGTTTTTTTACTTTTTTGTCCGAATTCATTTGGATTTTCTTGCAGTTATTTCTCTATCAAAATTAAAAATATGATATAATGAGATGATTTTGTTTTGAAAAGGAAGGAAAAGCATAATGTATGAAACTTATCATTCCGGCTGGATTGAATGTATTACCGGCAGCATGTTCAGCGGTAAATCTGAAGAATTAATCCGCAGATTAAAACGCGGCATGTATGCAAAACAGAAAGTCGTTGTATTTAAACCTGCAATAGATAATCGTTACCATAAAGAAAAAGTGGTATCGCATAATGGTAATGCGATAGAAGCCATTACAATTAAAGCAGCTGAAGAAATCTTTGAACAGGATTTAACAGGGGTAGATGTCATCGGTATTGATGAAGTACAATTCTTTGAACATTCAGTAGTAGATATCGCACAAGAGTTGGCTGAACAAGGTCATCGTGTGATTGTTGCTGGATTAGATATGGATTTCAGAGGTGAACCTTTTGAACCGATGCCTCAACTAATGGCGGTCAGTGAACTTGTCACAAAGTTACAAGCCGTTTGTGCAGTCTGTGGTGCACCTGCCAGCAGAACGCAACGTTTGATTAATGGCAGACCTGCCAAAGCAGATGATCCGATTATTATGGTTGGTGCAGATGAAAGTTATGAACCAAGATGTCGTGCACATCATATTGTCGCACCAAGTGAGACTGAGAAGGAGGAATTATAATCATGTTTGATCAATTAGACATTGTTGAAGAACGTTATGAACAGTTGAACGAATTACTGAGTGATCCAGATGTGGTCAGTGATTCTGATAAACTGCGTGAATACTCAAAAGAACAATCTGATTTACAAAAAACAGTAGATGTTTATCGTGAGTATAAACAAAACAAAGAAGATATTGAAGAAATGAATGAAATGCTGAATGAAACAACAGACAAAGAAGAAGTCGACATGTTGAAATCAGATATCAGCGAATTAAAAAATACATTACCTGATTTAGAAGAACAATTAAAACTATTATTGATTCCTAAAGACCCAAATGATGACAAGAACGTTGTCGTTGAAATCCGTGCCGCAGCAGGTGGAGATGAAGCAGCCATCTTTGCGGGTGATTTATACCGTATGTATTCACGTTACAGTGAAGCACTAGGATATAAAACTGAAGTCATTGAAATGAATGACAGTGACCATGGCGGTTTCAAAGAAATCAGCTTTATTATCAATGGTCAAGGTGCTTATTCTAAATTGAAATACGAAAATGGCGCACACCGTGTACAACGTGTACCTGAAACTGAATCAGGCGGTCGTATCCATACATCAACTGCTACTGTAGCGGTACTGCCTGAAGCGGAAGATGTAGAAATTGAAATTAGAAATGAAGACTTGAAAATTGAAACATATCGTTCAAGTGGTTCAGGTGGTCAGCACGTCAATACGACTGACTCAGCAGTACGTATTACGCATTTACCAACAGGTATTATTGCGACATCATCTGAAAAATCACAAATTCAAAACCGTGAAAAAGCATTGAAAGTGTTGAAAGCACGTGTGTATGATATGAAATTACAAGAAGAACAAGAAAAATACGCATCTGAAAGAAAATCAGCAGTGGGTACTGGGGACCGTTCAGAACGTATTCGTACGTATAACTATCCACAAAATCGTGTCACTGATCACCGTATCGGTTTAACAATTCAAAAGTTAGATCAAATCATCGAAGGTAAATTAGATGAAATTATCGATGCGTTAACAATGTCAGAACAGACAGAGAAATTGAAAGAATTGAACAACGTTGAATTATAAAGAAGCGGTTCAAGCTGCCTCAAAACAAGCGACTGCTCGTGGTTATGAACCGAAACGCGCAGAATGGCTGTTGCTAGATTTATTAGATTGGTCGTTGACGGACTATGTACTGCATATGCAGGATACCATGCCAGAAGAACATGAACGGTTATATCAACAAGCGGTCGAACGTATGTTGACAGGGGAACCGATTCAATATATCACTGGCTTTCAAAGTTTCTTAGGAGAAAAGTTTCAAGTAGATGAACGTTGCTTAATACCAAGACCTGAAACAGAAGAAGTGCTCATGTACTTTTTAGAACGTTTGCCTAAGCAAAGTGTGGTGGCAGATATTGGGACGGGAAGCGGTATTTTAGCTGTCTCCTTAAAACGTTTAGAACCAAGTTTGACAGTGTATGCGTCAGATTTATATGAAGGACCGTTAACTATTGCTGAAGCTAATGCGAAGCTGCATCAAACAGAAATTACTTTTATACAAGGCAGTGACTTGGAACCTTACATTAAACAAGGTATTCGTTTAGATGGTTTGATTTCTAATCCGCCGTATATTGATGAAAGTGAATCTGTCGATATGGCCGAAACAGTTTTGAATTATGAACCACATCAAGCTTTATTCGCAGATGAACAAGGTTTAGCGATTTATCGTGCGATCATTGAAAAATTGCCGTATGTTTTAAATGATCAGGCACTTGTCGTCTTTGAAATCGGTTATAATCAAGGCGCAGTATTAAAAACGATGATTGAAACCATGTATCCAAAAGTACAAGTTGAAGTCGTCGCTGATATTAATCAAAATGATCGAATTGTCGCATTTAAATGGTCAGCTTAAACAGAGGATGAGAAGTTATGGGAGAAGAAGGGGAATCGCACATTCCCTGTTCTCGCATAACTTCTTATTTTGTTTTACAATTAAATTGAAAGGACGTGCAGCAGAAAATGATGACAAAAACATGGGATTTACGTAACCAATTACAGACAGAACAAGGTCAACGTGCATTAAATGAAATTAGTGACATCTATCATGCGGGCGGTTTAGTCGCAATTCCGACAGAGACAGTTTATGGATTAGGAGCTAACGCATGTGATGATCAAGCCGTACGTCGTATCTATGAAGCGAAAGGACGTCCATCTGATAATCCTTTAATCATTCATATTCATGATAAAAGCCAATTGAATGATTTTGTGGCTTCTTATTCAAAAGAAGTGGAACAATTAATGGATGCGTTTTGGCCAGGGCCGATTTCTTTTATCTTACCGTTGAAACCAGGTTACTTATGTGAACGTGTCTCAGGAGGTCTTGACTCTATCGCAGTGAGAATGCCGAGTCATCCTATTGGTCGTGCCATTTTGAAATATACAAATCTGCCGATTGCTGCACCGAGTGCTAATATTAGCGGCAGACCTTCACCTACAACTTTCTCACATGTCTTTAATGATATGGACGGACGGGTAGAAGGAATAGTAAATGGTGATCAAAGTGAAGAAGGTTTAGAAAGTACAGTACTTGACTGCACACAATATCCTTATAGAATTGCAAGACCAGGTGCGATAACAGGAGAAATGATTGACTCTGTATTGCCAGGTTCTGTAGACCACGATGCACAATTAAATACAGAAAAACCAATCGCACCAGGTATGAAGTATAAACATTATTCACCACAAACACCTGTAGCGATGCTGACAAGTTTAACACAAGCTATTTCAGAGGATAAAGATTGGTCGCATACATTGTTTGCGGTACCTGCGACATTGCAGGCTTACTTGCCGAAAGATGCTATTTATCGCGAACTTGCAAAAGATGTCACTGATTTAAAATCCGCAAATCATATGCTATATCAAATTCTGCACGAGCTTGATACGGATGAATTCATTGAACAAGGTTATATTTATCGTTTTGAACCTACAGATGAAAGTACAGCTTTCTTAAATCGTTTAGAAAAAGCAACAGGTAATCAACAAATAGGAGCGGATCAACTGTGAAAATAATCTTTGTTTGTACAGGAAATACATGTCGCAGTCCAATGGCTGAAAGTATTGCGAAATCATTAATGCCTGAACATACCTTTTATTCAAGAGGTTTATTTGCGATGAATGGTCAAACTTCAGCTGCACATACACAATCCATTTTAGAAGAAAAAAATTTAGATTCGCCGACAAAGGCTTGTCAGTTGTCTGAAAGTGATTTAGATGCAGACTTGATTTTGACAATGACTGAAGGACATAAGCAACAACTTGAAATGATGTATGCGCAACCATTACCGGTATATACGCTTTATGAGTTTGCAGGCCAAAAAGGTGAAGTTTCAGATCCCTATGGCGGAGACCTCAATCAGTACCAACAAATTTATAATGAACTGAATTACTTATTGAACGAAGTGAAGTTAAGATTGGAAAAAGATGTTAATAATTAGTATGAGTTGAGCTTTAAATGCGTTATAATAGCAACTATATAGCATCGTTTGCTTTACATAAGCGAGAACTTTTCTGTTTTCGCTTTAGATGAGTTTACAAAGGGGTGGAATTAAATGGAAAATTTGAAGTTATTGCTTAATGAGTTAAAAGAACAAGATTTCTTCAAACCCGGAGAAATTTGTGTTATTGGTTGTTCAACATCTGAGGTTATCGGTGAGCGAATCGGCTCAGTCGGTTCAATGGAAGTAGCACAAGAAATCTTTGATGCTTTGATGGAAATCCGTAAAGAGACAGGTGTCACTTTTGCATTCCAAGGTTGCGAGCATATCAATAGGGCAATTACTATCGAAAGGGAACATTTCAATCCACTTACAATGGAAGAAGTTACAGTTGTGCCCGCAACGCATGCTGGCGGCAGTATGTCGACATATGCTTATCGTCACTTAGACAATCCGATGGTTGTTGAACATATCACTGCTGATTGCGGTATTGATATTGGTCAAACAATGATCGGTATGCATATCAAACATGTTGCAGTACCTGTACGTACTTCAGTGAAGCGTGTCGGGGATGCGGTCGTGACACTTGCGACTTCTAGACCTAAGCTAATCGGCGGCGAACGTGCTCACTATACTTTATAACTAAATGAATTGGGGGAATGATGTCATGTCATTTATCGAAAAGGAAGACAAAGCAGTATTTGAAGCTATTCAAAACGAATACAATCGTCAGAATAACAACATTGAATTAATCGCATCAGAAAACTTTGTGTCAGAAGCAGTAATGGAAGCACAAGGTTCAGTATTGACTAACAAGTATGCTGAAGGTTACCCAGGACGCCGTTATTATGGCGGCTGCCAATTTGTAGATGTAACAGAAACATTAGCGATTGAACGTGCGAAAGAGTTATTTGGTGCAGAACACGTTAACGTACAACCACATTCAGGTTCACAAGCAAATATGGCAGTTTATTTAGTTGCATTGGATTACGGTGACACTGTATTAGGTATGAACTTAAGCCATGGCGGTCACTTGACACATGGTGCTAAAGTCAACTTCAGCGGACAATTTTATAACTTTGTCGAATACGGTGTAGATAAAGAAACAGAACGCATCGATTACGAAGAGGTACGTCGTCTTGCGAAAGAAAACAAACCTAAATTAATCGTTGCGGGAGCATCAGCTTACCCAAGAGAAATCGACTTCAAGAAATTCAAAGAAATTGCTGATGAAGTCGGTGCTAAATTAATGGTAGACATGGCACATATCGCTGGTTTAGTAGCTGCAGGTTTACATCAAAACCCAGTAGACTATGCTGATTTTGTGACAACTACAACGCATAAAACTTTAAGAGGCCCTCGTGGCGGTATGATTCTTACTAAAAAAGAATATGCGAAACAAATTGATAAAACAATTTTCCCAGGTATTCAAGGTGGACCATTAGAACATGTTATTGCGGCAAAAGCAGTAGCATTCGGTGAAGCATTGCAACCTGAGTTCAAAGTTTATCAAGAACAAGTCATCAAAAATGCGAAAGCATTAGCTGATACGTTAATCAATGAAGGCTTCAGAGTTGTTTCTGGTGGTACAGAAAACCACTTAGTAGCGGTTGATGTTAAAGGTTCATTTGGTATTACAGGTAAAGAAGCGGAAGAAGCATTAGATGAAGTGGGCATTACTTGTAACAAAAACACAATTCCATTTGACCAAGAAAAACCATTCGTAACAAGCGGTTTACGTTTAGGTACACCAGCTGCAACAACACGTGGATTCGATGAAAAAGACTTTGAAGAAATAGGTAAAATCATCAGCCTAGTTGTTCAAAATCCTAAAGATGAAGCGAAGTTAAAAGAAGCTTCTGAACGCGTACAAGCTTTGACTTCAAAACATCCACTATATAAATAAGAGAACTAGGAGGCTATTCCTTTATGGGAAAAGTACATGTATTTGATCATCCGTTAATTCAACATAAATTAAGTTACATCCGTGACGTCCACACTGGAACAAAAGAGTTCAGAGAGTTAGTAGACGAAGTCGGTATGTTAATGGCATATGAAGTGACAAGAGATTTGGAACTTCAAGATGTTGAAATCGAAACACCCGTGACTAAAACGGTAGCGAAAAGATTATCTGGTAAAAAACTAGCGTTTGTACCGATTCTTAGAGCTGGTTTAGGTATGACACAAGGTGTCTTAAGCTTAATCCCTGCAGCGCGTGTCGGTCATGTCGGTTTATATCGTGACCCAAAAACATTGGAAGCAGTCGAATACTTTGTTAAATTGCCTCAAGATATTGAGGAAAGACAAATTATTGTTGTAGATCCAATGTTAGCAACAGGTGCTTCAGCAATTGAAGCTATCAACTCATTGAAAAATCGTGGTGCGAAACATATTCGTTTCATGTGCTTGATTGCTGCGCCTGAAGGTGTGGAATTACTTCAAGAAGCGCACCCGGATGTTGATATTTATATTGCAGCACTTGATGAAAAATTGAATGATAAAGCATATATCATCCCAGGTTTAGGTGATGCTGGAGACCGTTTATTCGGTACAAAATAAGAAGTGTTCAGCAGTCACACATATTAACCTATGTGCATGCTTTAAATGGAAATAAGAGATAAATAGATATAAGAGTATGCAAATTGTTTAGCGTAGATGAACAGAAAGTTCAATCTGTGATGCCATAACATTGCATACTCTTTCTCTGTATAGGAGGCATTGACTTGAAGAAAATAATGACAATCTTCGGCACGCGACCTGAAGCAATCAAAATGGCGCCATTAGTCAATCAATTAAAACATGAAGAAGCGCTAGAACCTGTGGTTGTCGTTACGGCTCAACATAGAGAAATGCTTGATGCTGTACTAGAAACGTTTGATATTCAACCAGATTATGATTTAGATATTATGAAGGCAGGGCAAACGTTATCAGATATTACTTCTAGAGTTTTAAAAGGATTGGAAGCTATTATTCAACAAGAGAAACCAGATATGATATTAGTCCACGGTGATACGATGACTGCATTTGCCAGCGGTTTAGCAGCATTTTACAATCAAGTCGCTATAGGTCATGTAGAAGCTGGATTAAGAACTTGGAATAAGTATTCGCCTTATCCTGAAGAGATGAATCGCCAAATGATCAGCTGTTTATCAGATATTCATTTTGCGCCGACAAAACAAGCGAAGGCGAATCTATTAAAAGAGAATATACCTAGCGCTAAAGTTGTAATTACAGGCAACACTGCCATTGATGCTATGAATACTACAATTCAAAAGGATTATCATTCAGAAGTGATGAAACGTCATAAAGACAAGCGCGTTATTTTATTGACAGCGCATCGTAGAGAAAATTTAGGTGAACCCATGGCACATATTTTCAGTGCAGCACGAAGATTAGTGGAAGCTCATGAAGATGTGGTGTTGGTTTATCCTATGCATAAGAATCCTAAAGTACGTGAAATTGCACAACAGTATCTCAGTGATCATGATCGTATAGAATTGATAGAACCTTTAGATGTCGTAGATTTTCATAACTTTGCCCATCAGTCTTATTTGATACTGACAGATTCAGGCGGTATTCAAGAAGAAGCACCATCTTTAGGCAAACCAGTTTTAGTATTAAGAGATACAACAGAACGACCTGAAGGTGTAGAAGCGGGTACCTTGAAATTGACTGGTACGGATGAAGAAGATGTGTATCGAGAAGCTGAATTATTATTAACGGATCAAGCACTTTATCAGCAAATGAGTGAAACTGCCAATCCTTATGGTGATGGTAAAGCTTCGAAACGCATTTGTGACAATATTAAGTATTATTTTAATCTGACAAGCGAAAAACCTGTAGATTTTAATGAAAATAAAGACAATTATGAATGATTTGTTAAAAATGTGTCTAATTTGTGACAAAAATCACTCATAAGAATTGCATGTTTTGAATGTAATTGACACGCGTTCCATTGCTATATTATGATTAAAAATGTATGGATGAAATGGTTTACAAATGATTCGTATCTCCATGTGAAATGAGGCACAATAAATGAAACAGTTCAACTTAATTTTTAAGCAATATCTTCAATATTACATTTATTGGTTGTTAGCCTTGGTTGTAATAGCAATTTTTATACCAAAGCCTTTCATTATTGGTCTTATCATCGGTTCATTTGGTTCCTTGATCAATACATACATCTTTGAATTATATTTATCTCAGGCGCAGAAACAAGAAACGTCTCAGATATCTACAGGTGGGATATGGCGCTTTTTAGTGGCACTTGCTGCTTGTATTATCTGGGTTTATTTCAAAAACCAAGTGAATATTATTGGTGTAATGATTGGTTTAATGATTTCATACTTATTAATCATTTTTCGACCATTTCTTCACAAAATGTAATACAAATCAACGAATGAAAGAGGTGAGTATTATATGCAACATAAAAGCCCTGTAGTTACATGGGAGCTATTTGGTTTAGATATCAAATTCAACTTGGCTAGTATTTTAATGGTAATTATTACAGCAATTATTGTTTTAGCAATAGCCATAGCTTGTACACGTAACTTACAGAAACGACCGACTGGCAAACAGAACTTCATCGAATGGGTCTTTGACTTTGTTAGAGGCATCATCGAGAGTAACCTTGCATGGAAACATGGCGGTCAATTCCACTTCTTGGCAGTAACATTAATTATGTTTATCTTTATCGGTAACATGTTAGGACTGCCATTTGCGATAGTCATCGACCATACGCTATGGTGGAAATCTCCGACAGCTGATGCCACAGTTACTCTGACGTTGGCAATGCTAATGATTCTGTTGACACATTACTACGGTATCAAGTTGCGCGGAGCGAAAGGTTACTTTAAAAATTATGCTCAGCCTTTCTTAGCGTTAACACCTGTCAATATATTTGAAGAATTTACAAATACATTGACGCTCGGTCTACGTTTATACGGTAATATTTACGCTGGTGAAATTTTAATCGGCTTATTATCTACTTTAATCATAGGCCATGCAGCTTGGGGTTGGATTATCGGTATTCCAGGCTTAATTGCTTGGCAAGCATTCTCGATTTTCATCGGTACGATCCAAGCGTATATCTTTATCATGTTATCCATGGTATACATGTCCCACAAAGTTGCGGACGACCACTAGTTTTTCCACATTAAAATTTTATAAAAATATTTAGGAGGATTTTTTAATATGAATTTAATCGCAGCGGCAATCGCAATTGGTTTATCAGCACTTGGTGCAGGTATTGGTAACGGTCTTATTGTATCTAGAACAGTTGAAGGTGTAGCACGTCAACCAGAAGCACGTGGACAATTAATGTCAATCATGTTCATCGGTATCGGTTTAGTTGAGGCATTACCTATCCTTGGCCTTGTTATCACATTCATCGTCTTATTCATGTAATTTATACATCGATACTAACGGCGAAGTCTCACATCGACTCTCGCCATTTCTTTCGTAAACAACTATCGTAAGAGCCAATAGAGGACTTTGAATGAAAGGAGTGTCCAAGTACTGTGACTGCGACTACAAACACATTAGTTTTAGGTGCTGCAGGCGGCGGTGTTGAATGGGGTTCAGCATTAGTAACATTAATTACTTTCTTAATCCTTTTAGCATTGCTTAAAAAGTTCGCATGGAGTCCATTGAAACAATTCATGGATAAACGTGAACGCGATATCAACAAAGATATCGATGATGCAGAACAAGCTAAAATTAATGCTCAAAAATTAGAAGAACGAAATAGACAAACACTAAGAGAAACTCAAGAAGAGGTTCAAAAAATCTTAGAAGAAGCAAAAGTTCAAGCGCGTGACCAACATGAACAAATCATTCATGAAGCTAACGTCCGTGCAAACGGCATGATTGAAACTGCACAAAGTGAAATCAACAGCCAAAAAGAACGTGCAATCTCTGAAATCAACGATGAAGTTTCTAAACTATCAGTTCTGATTGCATCTAAAATTTTACAAAAAGATATCTCAGAACAAGATCAAAAAGACTTGATCGACAAGTACATTAAAGAGGTAGGGGATAAATAATGGCAGATGTTGCTAAAAAATATGCCCAAGCACTGTATGAAACGTCACTCGATAAAGATGTTTTAGATTTAATGTACGATGAATTTGCTGTTATTGATGAAGCAGTAATTCCTTATAAAGAGAAATTAAAATCTTTCGATGAAGATCCAAAGAATATTGCACAAAACCGCAAAGCTTTTGTTGATGCAACATTCCAAGATATCAATGAATACTTAAAAAACATGTTATATGTCTTAGCTGAAAATCGTAATCTTGCGATTATCTCTGAAGTATTCAGAGCATTCCAAGGTTTATACAATCAACACTATAATCAAGACTTTGCAACGGTTGAGTCTGTATATGAGCTTTCTCCAGAAGAACTGGACAAAGTAGGGGAGTCTTTAATTCAACGTACAGGACTTGAAAGAGTCATTCTTACAAATGAAATCAATCCAGCACTCATCGGCGGTTTGAGAACAACTGTAGGAACTAAAGTATATGACGGCAGTATTCAAAATGATCTTATTAACTTAGAGAGAAGATTTACTAGAACGAAATAATAATTATAGAGGAGTGACATAGATGGCCATAAAAGCTGAAGAGATTAGTGCATTACTTCGCTCACAAATTGAAAATTATGAGTCAGAGATGTCTGTTACTGATGTTGGTACAGTAATTCAGATTGGTGACGGTATTGCATTAGTTCACGGATTAAACGACGTTATGGCTGGTGAGTTAGTAGAATTCCATAATGGTGTGCTAGGACTAGCTCAAAACTTAGAAGAATCTAACGTCGGTATTGTAATTTTAGGACCATACACTGACATTAAAGAAGGCGACGAAGTTAAACGTACAGGACGTATCATGGAGGTGCCTGTAGGTGAAGAATTAATCGGTCGTGTCGTGAATCCATTAGGTCAACCACTTGATGGACAAGGTCCAATTGAAACAAATAAAACACGCCCAGTTGAAGAAAAAGCAACAGGCGTTATGGCAAGAAAATCAGTTGACGAACCATTACAAACAGGTATCAAAGCGATTGACGCATTAGTACCAATCGGTCGTGGTCAACGTGAATTAATCATCGGTGACCGTCAAACTGGTAAAACAACAATTGCAATCGATACAATCTTGAACCAAGCGGATCAAGACATGATTTGTATCTATGTAGCAATTGGTCAAAAAGAATCAACAGTACGTGCGACTGTAGAAAAATTAAGACAGCATGGTGCTTTAGATTACACAATCGTTGTAACTGCATCAGCAGCTGACCCAGCTCCATTATTATACATTGCGCCATATGCAGGTGTAGCAATGGGTGAAGAATTCATGTTCGACGGTAAACAAGTGTTAATCGTTTATGATGATTTAACTAAACAAGCAGCAGCTTACCGTGAACTTTCATTATTACTTCGCAGACCACCAGGTCGTGAAGCATACCCAGGTGACGTTTTCTATCTACATAGTAGATTATTAGAACGTGCAGCTAAATTGAACGATGAATTAGGTGGCGGTTCAATTACTGCATTACCTATCATTGAAACACAAGCCGGAGATATCTCTGCTTATGTTCCAACAAACGTAATCTCAATCACTGATGGACAAATCTTCTTAGAATCAGACTTGTTCTTCTCAGGGGTACGTCCAGCGATTAACGCCGGATTCTCAGTATCTCGTGTAGGTGGTTCAGCGCAAATTAAAGCAATGAAAAAAGTTGCGGGTACTTTACGTTTAGACTTAGCTTCATACCGTGAGTTAGAATCATTCGCGCAATTCGGTTCAGACTTAGATGAATTCACAGCAAGAAAATTAGAACGTGGTAAACGTACAGTTGAAGTTCTTAAACAAGGACAAGGCGAACCATTACCAGTTCAAAACGAAGTATTAATCATCTACGCATTAGTTAATGGCTTCTTAGATGATATCCCAGTTCAAGACGTTCAACGTTTTGAAGCAGAAATCATCAGCTGGACTAAAAACAATGCGCCAGAAATCTTAGATGAAATCAAAACAAAAGGTACTTTACCTGACAAAGAAAAAATGAACAGCGCAATTGAAAACTTCAAACGCAGTTTCAGTATTTCTGAAGAGTAAGATGAAGCGAAGTATAAATAAGGTGGTGAAATAATGGGATCTCTAAAGGATATTGATTCAAGAATCAAGTCGACGAAAAAAATGAATCAAATTACCAAAGCGATGAACATGGTAGCGAGTTCTAAGCTCAACAGAGCGCAACGTAACACGAACCAGTTCAAACCTTATATGGAAAAAATGCAAAATGCGATTACAGCAGTTGCAGGCCAAACGACTTCTAATCATCCGATGCTGAAGAAACGTCCGGTTAAAAAACGTGGTTACTTAGTTATTTCAAGTGATCGTGGATTAGCTGGTGCATATAACGCAAATATCTTGAAGAAAGTGGTACAAGATATCGAAGCGCGTGGTGAAAGTCAGAGCGATTATAAATTACTCGTTCTTGGTAAAGTAGGTATTGATTTCTTCAAAAACAGAGACTATGAAGTAGACTTTGCATTGCCGGATGTTCCAGATCAACCGTCATACAAAGATATTTCTTCTGTAACGAAGAAAGCAATCGATTTATATAGCAACGGTGATATTGATGAGTTGGAAATTTACTACAACAAATTCGTCAACGTTCTTGAAAATACGCCAACTGCAAGAAGAGTATTACCATTAGCAGAAGAAGATACAAGTTCAGGACATGGACAAATGTCTTCATATGAATTCGAACCAGATAAAGAATCAATTTTAAATATTATTTTGCCGCAATATGTAGAAAGCTTAATTTACGGCTCAATTCTGAATGCGAAAGCCAGCGAGCACGCATCTAGAATGACTGCCATGAAGAATGCTTCTGATAATGCGAGCGACCTTATTGACGATTTATCATTAGAATATAACCGAGCACGTCAAGCAGCAATCACACAACAAATTACTGAGATTGTCGGTGGCGCAACAGCTCTTGAATAGTATATTAAAGGAGGAAAAAAGAATGGGTGTAGGCCGCGTAACACAAATCATGGGTCCAGTTATTGACGTAAGATTCAATCATGATGAACTGCCTAAGATTAATAACGCATTAGTGCTAGATGTACCTAAGAAAGATGGCACGACTGAATCTCTTACATTAGAAGTAGCACTTGAATTAGGCGACGACGTAGTTAGAACTATCGCCATGGACTCTACAGACGGAATTAAACGTGGTGACGACGTTAAAGACACTGGTCGTCCAATCAGTGTACCTGTCGGTGAAGATACGTTAGGAAGAGTATTTAACGTTTTAGGTGATCCAATCGATAATGATGGACCGATTTCTGAATCAGTTCCACGTGAACCAATTCATAGACAACCACCTAAATTTGATGAATTATCAACAAAAGTTGAACTACTTGAAACTGGTATCAAAGTAGTAGACTTATTAGCACCATATATCAAAGGTGGTAAAGTTGGTTTATTCGGTGGTGCCGGAGTAGGTAAAACTGTATTAATCCAAGAATTAATTAATAACATCGCTCAAGAACACGGCGGTATTTCAGTATTCGCAGGTGTTGGTGAACGTACACGTGAAGGTAACGACTTGTACTTCGAAATGAGCGACAGTGGTGTTATCAAGAAAACAGCGATGGTATTCGGACAAATGAACGAACCACCTGGTGCACGTATGCGTGTAGCTTTATCAGGTTTAACAATGGCTGAATACTTCCGTGATGTTAAAGGACAAGACGTTCTTTTATTCATCGATAACATTTTCCGCTTCACACAAGCAGGTTCTGAGGTATCAGCATTGCTTGGCCGTATGCCATCAGCCGTTGGTTACCAACCAACATTGGCAACAGAAATGGGTCAATTACAAGAACGTATCACTTCTACAATGAAAGGTTCTATCACATCTATCCAAGCGGTATTCGTACCTGCCGATGACTATACTGACCCAGCGCCAGCAACAGCTTTCGCTCACTTAGACTCAACAACTAACTTAGAGCGTAAATTAACAGAAATGGGTATCTACCCAGCCGTTGACCCATTAGCGTCAACTTCACGTGCGCTTGAACCAAGCATCGTTGGTCAAGAACACTATGATGTTGCTCGTCGTGTACAATCAACATTACAAAAATACAGAGAATTACAAGATATCATCGCAATCTTAGGTATGGATGAATTATCTGATGAAGATAAGAGCACAGTTGAACGCGCAAGACGTATTCAATTCTTCTTATCTCAAAACTTCCACGTTGCAGAACAATTCACTGGTCAAAAAGGTTCATACGTACCTGTTAAGCGTACAGTTGAAGACTTCAAAGACATTCTTGAAGGTAAATACGACCACATCCCTGAAGATGCATTCCGTTTAGTCGGCAGCATGGACGATGTATTAGAAAAAGCTAAAGACATGGGTGTTGAAGTATAATATTAGGAGGTAAAGTTTAATGAACACAATGAACGTTAATATTGTTACTCCTAATGGTTCTGTTTATAACCAAGATGATGTTGAAATTGCGATTCTGCAGACAGTTGGAGGCGACATTGGTGTAATGGCCGGCCATTTACCAACTGTTACAGCAATTAAAACAGGTTATGTTAAAGTAAATTATACAGATGGGATTGATTTCATTGCGGTCAGTGATGGTTTCGTTGAAATCAGACATGAAAGCACATCAATTATTGTACAGACAGCAGAAAAAGCTGAAGATATTGATATCAGACGTGCTAAATCGGCTAAAGAAAGAGCAGAATCACATTTGAATAACAATGACGAAGATACTGACATTAACAGAGCAGAACGAGCTTTAGAACGTGCGGAAAACCGCATTAAAGTTTCGGAAATGAAATAATAACAACCATAAAGTATAGGATATATCTCACTTTGAGGTATATCCTATTTTTTAGGCTCTATACTATTTAGGACTGGTGATAATCAC